>DATMML010000060.1 GCA_035570235.1 Vicinamibacteria bacterium
CTTCCCGCTTCCCTTCCTCCGTGAGCAACACCCCTACCTGTGCGTCCTCGATCATCAGAGCAAGCCGTTCCTTCGGATAACTCGGATCCAACGGAACGTACGCCCCCCCCGCCTTCAGGATGCCCAGCAGCCCCACCACCAGCTCCGCAGACCGCTCGACGCAAATCCCCACCCGCACCTCGCGCCCCACCCCCAGGCCACGCAGACGGTGCGCCAGCCGGTTCGCGCGGGCGTTCAGCTCCCGATACGTCAGCCGCTCCTCCCCAAACACCACCGCCAACTCATCCGGCGTCCGCTCCACTTGCCCCTCAAAAAGCTCCGTTACCGTCGCCTCCCGCGGGTAGGACTCCCTGCCACCCTCCCCGAGCGCGAGCATCTCCCCCCGCTCTTCTGTCTCGAGCAATGGAAGCGCCGCGATCGGCGTTTCCGGATGCAACACGGCGGCCTCCAGAAGCCGCTCGTAATACCTCAAGAGCCGCTCAGCTGTTGTCGGCGCGAAGAGTTGGGTGTCGTAGACGAGGGCAGCGCTGAGGCCGGCTGGGCTCTCCCCTAGGTGCATCTCGAGATCGAAATGTGTGCTTGCCACCTCCACCTCTTGCGGACGCAAGCTCAAGCCAGGCAGCTCGAGGGCCTCCGTGGGGGCGTGCTGCAAGGCGAAGGTCACCTGGACCAGGGGGCTATGCGCTACATCGCGCTTTACGCCCAGCTCTTCGACCAGCTTCTCGAAGGGCAGATCCTGGTGCTCGTAGGCATCTAGGGCCACTCCTCGCACCCGGCTCACGAGTTGCCGAAACGTCGGGCTTCCGGAGCAGTCCGTGCGCAGCACAAGCATGTTGACGAAAAAGCCGATAACGCCCTCCAGGGCGGCGTGGTTCCGGTTCGCGATCGGAGAGCCCACCATGATGTCGTCCTGCCCCGTGTACCGTTGGAGCAGAGCCTGGAATGCCGCCAGCAGGATCATGAATGGCGTTGCGCTCTCCGCCTGGCCCAACAATCCGACCGCCTCCAGAAGTCCGGCCGGCAGGAGACGGAAGCACACGGCCCCGCGGAAGCTCGACACCGCCGGACGTGGCCGGTCCGTCGGCATCCGCAGCGTGGTCGCTCCTTCGAGCTGCGCCCGCCAGTAGGCGACCTGGCGATTTAGGGTCTCCCCCTGCAGCCACTCGCGCTGCCAAGTCGCGAAATCCACGTACTGGAACGGAGGCTCGGGCAGTTCGGAGCCCCGACCGGCCGCGAAGCTCGTATACAACGCGGCCAGTTCGCGCGCGAAGATCCCGAGCGACCACCCGTCCGCCACGATGTGGTGAATCGTCAGGAGGAGCGCGTGCTCCCGCTCTGTCAGCACGATGAGCGTCGTGCGCACCAGGGGTCCGCGCGTCAGGTCGAACGGTCGGCGGGCTTCTTCGGAGGCGAGGCGCCTGGCTTCCGCCTCCCGCCCCTCCGGCCCCGAGCTCTGCAGGTCCACCAGAGACAGGCGCAGCCCGGCCTCGGCCGCGATCCGTTGCACCGGTCGTCCCGCCACCGCCTCGAAGGTCGTGCGCAGGGACTCGTGCCGGCGTACGATCTCGGCCAGGCTCCGCTCCAAGGCCAGAGTGTCCAGGTGGCCGACCAACCGGAACGCGCCCGAGACGTTGTAGGCCGACCCTGCACCAAGCTGATCGAGCAGCCAGAGCCGCTGCTGCGCGAACGAGAGCGCCGGGGCTTCCGCGCGGGGCCGCCGCTCGAGGAGGGGAACGGCTGCGCTCCGCCTCCGGCCCTCGCGAAGGAAGGCCAGGATCTCCTCTTTGCGGCCGGCGAGCTCGGCCTTTAGCGTGGCGGTGACCACGCCCGGAGGCGCGTCGTAGTGCAGCCGCCCGTCTGCGGACCAGACCCTCACGTCGAGGGCCCGGAGGCGCGCCACGAGATGGGACACGCTCGCGCTCACAGTTCGCCGGCCTCCCGATCTCCACCCGTCCGCGCTGCCGTATGGCTTGCGGAAAGCCAGCGGGCGGTCTCGATCTGGTCGGCCAGAGACTCCAGAGTCGGCGACTCGAAGAGGGCGCGTAAGGGAACTTCCACACCGAAGGCCTCGCGGAGGCGGGAGGCCACCCGGGTGGCGAGCAGAGAGTGACCGCCCAGCCCGAAAAAGTCGTCGCCCACGAAAACTTTGTCCAAGCCCAAGAGCTCGCACCAGATCCCCGCCAGTGCGCATTCGACGGGCGTTCGTGGCGAAGCACCCTCGTTCCGGGCTTCAGGCTCCGGCGCGGGCAACGCACTCCGGTCCACTTTTCCGTTCGGTGTGAGGGGAAGCGCCTCTAATACCACGAACACGGAAGGCACCATGTACTCAGGCAGCCGCTTCTTGAGCCCCGCGCGCAGTTCCCCTGCGTGGAGGTTGCCCCCCCTCCCCGGCACCACGTAGGCCACGAGCTGCCGATCGCCGTCTTCCTCCCGGGCCGTCACTACGCATTCGCGCACCGCGGGATGGCGGGCGAGGGCGGCTTGGATTTCGCCCAGCTCGACGCGGAAGCCGCGGATCTTCACTTGCTCGTCC
>DATMML010000061.1 GCA_035570235.1 Vicinamibacteria bacterium
CCCGCTCCTGGCTGCGCAGGGCGAAGGCGTCCTGCTCCTCGCGGGAGATCCGGTAGTCGGCGGCCAGTCGCTCGGCGGTCTCCCCCATCAGCTGCTCGGCGAGCGGGCAGAGAAACCCGTCCTGGTACATCGCGTCCACCACCGACTGGTCCCCCATGCGGTAGCCCCAGCGGGCACCCGTGAGCAGGTAGGGAACGCGGCTCATGGACTCGACGCCTCCGGCCAGAACCACCTCGGCATCGCCGTCGCGGATCGCCCGCCAGGCGAGGTCCACCGCCTTGATGCCACTCGCGCAGGCCATGTTCACGGTAAAGGCGGGGACCTCGGGGGGGACCCCCGCGCGGTAGGAGACCTGGCGTGCCACGTTCGGTCCTCCCCCCGCCTGCCGGGCGCAGCCGAACACGGTCTCCTCCACCTGGTTGGGGGCCACGCCCGCCCGGCGGAGGGCCTCGGAAGCCGCCGCCGACCCCAGTTGAGCCGCGGACAGCCCCGAGAGGGCGCCGCCGAACTTCCCGATCGGCGTCCGTACCGCCCCCGCGATCACAACCTCACGCATGTTGCTAACCTACGAAAACCAATGGATCTAGAGGCTAGTGGCCCATACTATCACGAGTCCCACAGGGCTTCCGGCTCAGTGGGCGGGCCTCACTCCCTCCCCCCTGCGCGCCTCACCCGCACCACGGTGCCCGTCCCCACCCCGAGGAGGCGGGCGGCGTTGCCCTCCCGGACCGCCACCTCCAGACGCCCGCCGCTGCCCATGAGCGCGCACGCCTCGCCCTGCCCCACCTCGGCGTACGTTCGCACCAGGGGGAGGGCGGCCCCGGCCAGGCTCACCACGATGTCGTCGGGAACGGGCCCGCCTGCCCCCATCTCCTCCAGATCCCGTTGCCGGAGGTTGGTGGTCAGGTTTCCGAAGCCGTCCACGCGCACGACCGTGGCCTCCCACGCCCCTTCCCCGAGGCGTCGTGCCGCTGCCCGAGGCAGGAGCACGGGATCGGAGACAGCCGGGCCCACGTGCTGGAGATCCAGCCCCAGAGCCAGGTGGCCAGCCACCGGCCCGAACACGTCACGGCCATGGAAGACGGGGGAAACCGGAGAGCGGAAGAGGTTGGTGTTGGTCAGGGCCCGGATGTGCGCGTCGGGATGCTCCTCCAGTACCCAGGTGAAGATGCCGTTGTCGGGGCCGACAAAACGGTAGCCGCCGGCCCCCACGGCCAGGCCACGCCGCGGCGAGCCGACCCCGGGGTCGACGACGACCACAAACACGGTGGCGGGGGGGAAGCTCGGGTAGGAGGCTTCCAGGATCAGAGCGCCCGCGGCCACGTCGTGGGGGGGCAGATCGTGGACCAGGTCCACGAGGGTTGCCGCAGGGCAAGCGGACAGGATTGCCCCTTTCATGGAGCCCAGGTAGGGGTCTGCCGTCCCGAAGTCGGTCAAGAGGGCCACGATCGGTGGCATCTTCAGCTCCCGGGCGACGGCGCGCGCCCCTGGGGTCGGGCGAGGAGGCCCCCCACCGGGGTCTCCGGAGGGTGGCGCATTCTAGCGCTGTTAGAATAGGGCATGGAGCGCGTCTACCTCGATCACAACGCTACCACCCCGCTCGATCCCCGGGTCTTCGAGGCCATGGTCCCCGTGCTCCGGGACGGTTTCGGGAACCCCTCGAGCCAGCATTGGTTCGGCCAGCAGGCGCGGGCCGCCATGGACGAAGCCCGCGGCCACGTCGCCGCCCTCATCGGGGCCACGCCCGCCGAGATCGTGTTCACGGCCAGCGGGACGGAGGCCGACAATATCGCGCTGCGGGGAGTGGCGGGCATGACCCGCGAGCCCCGGCGCAAGATCGTGATCTCTGCGGTCGAGCACCACGCGGTGCTCAACACGGCCCGGGCGCTGGCGGGGGAGGGATGGCCGGTGGAGACGGTGCGGGTATCCGCCCGCGGCCTGGTCGATCTGGACGATCTGCGGGCCAGAGTGGATGACCGCACGGCCCTCCTCTGCCTCATGCTCGCGAACAACGAAACGGGCATCCTCCAGCCGATAGAAGAGGCCGTGCGCCTGGCCCGGGAACGCGGGGCCCTCGTTCACGCCGACGGTGTCCAGGCCGCGGGCAAGATCCCGGTGGATGTTCGCGCGCTCGACCTGGACCTGCTGGCCCTCTCCGCGCACAAGCTGTACGGCCCCAAGGGCGTGGGGGCCCTCTACGTCCGGCGCGGCACCAAGCTCCAATCCTGGGTGCGAGGGGGGGCGCAGGAGAGGAACCGGCGAGCGGGGACCGAGAACGTGGCGGGCGTGGTGGGCTTCGGCCGGGCGGCAAGCCTGGCCCGGGGAGATCTGGCCACGGAAGGGGCCCGGCTGGGGTCGCTCCGCGACCGGTTGGAGGAGCGGCTCCTGGCCATCCCCGGGGCGCTCCGGAACGGCGACGGACCGCGCGTCCCCAACACGACCAACGTCTCCTTCGAGGGCGTGGAGGCCGAGGGCCTGCTCATGGCCCTCGACCTCATGGGCGTCGCCGTCTCCACCGGGGCCGCCTGCGCGGCGGGGGCGGTGGAGCCCTCGCACGTGCTGCGGGCCATGGGCCTGACCGCGGAGCGGGTACAGGCTTCGCTGCGCTTCTCGCTAGGGCGGGGCACGAGCGAGGCTCACCTGGAGCGCGCCGCCCAGGCCGTGAGCGCCTGCATCCAGCGCCAGCGGAGCGTCTCTCTAGCCGGCCGCGGCCGGGCGTAAGGGCGTCCAGCCCCCCACCGGGTCTGCGCCCGGCGCCCGGAAACGCAGGATCGGGGTCTGGGGCGGGCTCTAACTGTGAGGGACCTGCTCCTCCGCATGGTAGGACGAGCGAACGAGGGGCCCGGACTCCACGTGGGCGTAGCCGAGGGCGACCGCGAACTCCTTTATGAGATCGAATTCCTCGGGGGTGTAGTAGCGCAGGAGGGGCAGGTGCTGCGGGCTGGGCCTCAGGTACTGACCGACGGTCAGGATGTCCGTACCCGCGGCCCGGATGGCGCGGATGGCCTCCTGAACCTCCACCCACTCCTCGCCCAGCCCGACCATGATGCCACTCTTGGTGAGTAGGCGGGCCGCTTTCGCGCGGCGCAGCACGTCGAGGGAGCGCTCAAAGCGGGCCCCCGGGCGCACCTGGCGGTACAGGCGCGGCACCGTCTCCGTGTTGTGATTCAGGATGTCCGGCCGGGCCTCGATCACGGTGGCCAGGGCCTGGGCGTCTCCCTTGAAGTCAGGGATCAGCACCTCCACCGCGCATCGGGGAACCCGCGCCCGGATCTCCCGGATCACGGAGGCAAAGACCGAGGCCCCACCGTCCTTCTGATCGTCGCGATTGACGGAGGTGATGACAGCATGGCGGAGGCCCATGCGGGCCACGGCTTCCGCCACCCGGCGCGGCTCCTCGGGGTCGGGGGGCCGGCTCGGGAGGCCCGTCTTGACGGCGCAGAAGCCGCAGGCCCGGGTGCACACGTCGCCCAGAATCATGAAGGTCGCCGTGCCCCGGTTCCAGCACTCCCCCACGTTGGGGCACCGGGCCTCCTCACACACCGTGTGGAGGCCCAGCTCGCGCATCAGGCCCTGCAGGCGATCAAAGTTCGCACCCAGGGGCGCCCGGGCCTTGATCCAGGTGGGGCGCGGCAATAGGGGTACGGAAACGCTCACTCCTCCTCCTCGTCTTCTTCCTCTGCCTCATCCTCCTCATCGTCCCCGCCCGGGTCATCCCACCCTTCGGCGTCCTCCTCGTCGTCCTTCTCGTCGTCCTCGTCCTCGTCGTCGTCGGGGTCCTCGACATCGTCGTCCTCGTCCTCGTCGTCGTCGTCCTCGGAATCATCGTCGGGGGCGAGGTGCTCGTCCCCGCCCTCAAGGCCCGGCCACCAGATGTCCTCTCGGCTCACGTCCCCTCCTCGCCGTAGCCACGGAATGCCGTCCGGACGGCCGCCGGGCCCGGCCCTCGGAACTGCGCCCGCTCCCACCAACCTCATTCTACCCGCGGCCGCCGTCGGCGGGGACCATCCGGACTTGGGAAAACTTGGGCCCGCGACCCCCGGTTTCGTATTATGCTCTCCCATCCGCCGGACGCGGCAAGGAGGAACGTGAACCGGTTTCCGGCCGCGAGCGTCGGATCTGGAGCAACCGAATGATCATCGTCTGCCCGAGCTGCCAGTCCCGGTACAAATTCGACGAGAGCCGGTTGGGCGGTCGGCCGAAGGTCAAGACCAAGTGCGCCAAGTGCGGGGGCACCATCGAGATCGAGAATCCGCTCATGGGGGCCATGACCCTTCCCCCGGGCAACCTGAGCCCCGCCGCCTCCCCCCCCGCTCCGGCCGAGCCCGAGGCGACTCCGGAAGTGTTGCAAACCAAGAGGAACCTGGTCGCGGAGGCCACGACGGGCCGGGAGAAGCGCGAGGACCAACCCGAGTACGGGAGCGCCACGGTCACGGGGGCAAACCTGCATAAGATGGGGGCGATCGAGCTGCCCAAGGACAAGCGGTTCTCCCTGGCCGTGATCCAGGGCGCGGCCACGGGCCAGATCTACCAGATCACCAAGACCCGGACCACGCTGGGGCGCTCGGGGGCTGACATCAACCTGGACGACCCTGAGGCCTCCCGTCAGCACGCGGCCCTGGAGATCCTGGGCGAGACCGCCATCCTCCGGGACCTCGGCTCCACCAACGGCACCTTCCTCGACCTGGAGCGCATCGACCAGCAGGTACTCACGAACCAGATGGAGTTCCGGATCGGCAGCCACGTGCTCATGTTCATCGTGACCGACGTGGAGTAGCGCTCACGCCTTTCCGGGGCGACATCGACCTCCAGACCTTCCGGCAGGAAGGCTACCGCCTGCTCGACTGGATCACGCGCTACCTCGGCGGGCTGGAGCGCTACCCCGTCCTCGCCCGGTGCAGACCCGGCGAGGTTCGGGCCTCCTTCCCCTCCTCCCCCCCCGGGGAAGGCGAGCCCCTCCCCCGCATCCTGGAGGACGTCGAGCGCCTGATCGTGCCCGGACTCACGCACTGGAACCACCCCGGCTTCTTCGCCTATTTTTCCATCTCCGCCTCCGCCCCCGGCATCCTGGGCGAGCTGCTGGCCGCGGCCTTCAACGTGAACGCGATGCTCTGGAAGACGTCGCCGGTGGCCACGGAGCTGGAAGCGGTGACCCTTGACTGGCTGCGGCAGATGCTCGGCCTGCCCCCCGGCCTCTTCGGCGTGATCCAGGACACCGCCTCCGCTTCCACCCTGGTGGCCCTGGCCGCGGCCCGGGAGGCGGTGCCGGGCCTGGAAGCCCGCCGCCGGGGGCTCGTGGGCCAGGCCCGGCTGCGCATGTACGCCTCCGAGGAGGCCCATTCCTCGGTGGAAAAGGCGGGCCTCGTGCTCGGCATCGGCCAGGAAGGTCTGCGCAAGATTCCCGTGGACGGGGCCTTCCGCATGGATCCGGCTGCTCTTGCCCGGGCGATCGCCGAGGACCGACGGGAGGGGTGGACCCCGTTCGCCGTCACCGCCACCGTGGGGACGACCTCCACCACCAGCATCGATCCCGTGCCAATGGTGGCCGAGATCTGCGAGAAGGAGGGTCTCTGGCTCCACGTGGACGCGGCGTACGGGGGCGCGGCCGCGGTCCTCCCCGAGAAGCGCTCTGTGCTTGCGGGGTGCGAGCGCGCCGACTCCCTCGTCATGAATCCCCACAAGTGGCTCTTCGTTCCCATCGACATCTCCGTGCTCTACACGCGCAAGCCGGAGGTGTTGCGGGCCGCCTTCAGCCTGGTGCCGGACTACCTGCGCACGCCCGAAGACGCGGTGGCGCCCAACCTCATGGACTACGGGGTGAGCCTCGGCCGCCGCTTCCGGGCGCTGAAGTTGTGGATGGTGTTGCGCGCTTTCGGCCAGGAGGGGATCGCGGATCGCATCCGCGAGCACATTCGCCTGGCCGCGCTTTTCCGGTCCTGGGTCGAGGCCGATCCCGGCTTCGAGGTCATGGCACCCTCCCCCTTCTCGCTCATCTGCTTCCGCGCCCGCTTCCCGGGCGCCACACCCGAGGAGGCCGACCGGCGGAACGAGGCGGTCCTGGACGCGGTGAACGCCAGCGGCGAGGCCTACCTCTCCCACACCAAGCTTGGTGGCCGCACGACTCTGCGCCTGGCCATCGGGAACATCCGCACCGAGGAGCGTCACGTGCTCCGGGCCTGGGACCTCCTGCGCGAGGCGGCCCGCAAGGGATGAGGTGCTGACGGGCCTCGCGGCGGCGTCTATACTGGCGTCGTGCGCGTGGTGGTTGCCATGTCCGGCGGCGTGGACTCCTCGGTGGCGGCGGCCCTCCTGAAGGAGGAGGGCCACGAGGTGGTCGGGATCTCCATGCAGCTGCACGACCAGACGGAGGGAGCCGGACCGTCCTTCGGCCGCTGCTGCGCCCTCGAGGACCTGCACGACGCCAAGGCCGTGGCGGGGCGTCTGGGCATCCCCCACTACGTCGTCAACCTCGAGAACTCCTTTCAGGATGGAGTGATCTCGCCTTTCGTGCGGGACTACCTGGAGGGACGAACGCCTCTCCCCTGCGCACGCTGCAATACGGAGGTGAAGTTCGAGAGCCTGGTCGCGAAGACCCGGGCCCTGGGGATCGAGCACGTGGCCACCGGTCACTACGCCCGCAAGGACCTGGACCCCGTCAGCGGGCGGCATCGCCTCCTCAAGGGGAAGGACCCACGGAAGGACCAGTCCTATTTCCTCTTCGGGCTCCGCCCCGACCAGCTCGCCCGCGCTCTTTTCCCGGTGGGGGAGCTCCAGAAGGCGGAGGTACGCCGCTTGGCCGCGGAGCGTGGCCTGCCCACCGCAGACAAGCCCGAGAGCCAGGAGATCTGCTTCGTCCCCGACGGGGATTACGCGGCCTTCGTGGAGCGGCAGGCCCCCCCCGCGGACCGCGGGGGCCCGATCGTGGACCATTCCGGCCGGACCCTGGGCCGCCACGACGGCATCCACCGCTTCACGGTCGGTCAGCGCAAGGGGCTTGGGCTCACCGCCGCCCGTCCTTTATACGTACTCGCGGTCGCCCCCGCCGCGCGCACCGTGGTGGTGGGCGGGGAGGAGGAGCTGGAAGGGGAGGGCCTGGTCGCGCGTGACGTGAATTGGCTCTCCATAGCGCCCCCCGGGGAGGAGCTGCGGGCGGGGGTGAAGATCCGCTACCGCCATCCCGAGGCGGCCGCCCTCGTCCGGCCCCTCCCCGGCGCCCGCGCCCTCGTCCGCTTCGACGCTCCCCAGCGCGCGATCACCCCCGGCCAGGCCGCGGTCTTCTACGACGGCGAGGTCTGCCTGGGCGGGGGCTGGATCGACGCGCCGGCCTAGCCCTCACGCTCCAGGGTCTTGAGCGCCCGACGGGCCGCCTCCTGCTGGGCTTCTTTCTTGGAGTGGCCCTCGCCTTCCGAGACCACCCTTCCGTCGAGCCGGCACTCGACCCGGAAGAGTCGACGGTGGCTGGGCCCCTCCGCCGCCACCACCACGTATTCGGGGACGGGCTGCCCCCGGGACTGCAGCCGCTCCTGGAGGGCGCTCTTGTGGTCCCGGCTGGAGAGATCCGCCTCGAGGTCGCGGGCGAACTCGTCGCGCACAAATCGATGAGCGGCATCGAGACCTCCGTCCAGAAAGACGGCCGCGATGAGGGCCTCGTAAGCGTCGGCCCAGAGCGCCGCCTTCTGCCGCCCGCCGGTCTTCTCCTCCCCGCGGCCCAGCTTGAGCAGAGCGGGTAACCCGAGATCGGCCGCCCGCCCCGCCAGGCTGGGGGCGGAGACCAGGTGGGCGCGGGTCCGGCTCTTCATCCCCTCGTCCCCTTCCGGATCGCGGCGGTGCAAGAGGTCCGCCACGATGAAGCCCAAGACGGCGTCCCCCAGGAACTCGAGGGGCTCATTGTCGCGGGTACCCCCGGAGAGGTCTTCGTTGGCGAGGCTGGCGTGGGTGAGGGCTTGATCGAGGAGGCGGAGGTTGGAGAAGCGATGGCCGAGGCGGGTCTCTAGTTCGCGCAGCCCCGCCTCTCGTTCCTCTCTCAACACCCGCGCTCCTTGGCCTCAGGCCACCTTGAGGATCACCATGGTCATGTCGTCGTGCGGGGCCGCGTCCCCCACGAAGAGCCGGACCTCCTCCAGGATCCGGTCCCGGATCTCGTCGCTGCTCAGGGCCTGGCTGCCCTCGATGATCCGACGAAGGCGGCCTTCCCCGAACAGCTCGGCCTGGCCATTCATGGCCTCGGAGAGGCCGTCCGTGAAGAGGAGAAAGAGGTCCCCCGTGCGGAGCGGGACCTCCGTCTCCTCCAGGATCTCCTCGAAGCGGCTCCCGCGGTCGATGCCGAGCCCTAGACCGGAGGGGGCGAGGATGCGGGTGCGTCCGCTGGCCCTGTCCAGGTGGATGATGGGATTGTGGCCGGCGCGGGCGTGGCAGAGCGTCATCTTCGCGGTGTCGACCACGGCGTAGGTCATGGTGATGAAAGAGCGCGAATCCATGTTGGCGCTGAGGATGCGGTTGGCCTCGCAGAGCAGTTTGGCCGGGGAGCCATAGATGCGGGAGAGGGACAGGACCAGGCCCTTCAACTCCGCCATGTAGAGGGCGGCCGAGGTCCCCTTGCCGGAGACATCGGCCACGAGCACGCCCAGGCGGGTGGGGGACAGGGGCAGGAGGTCGTAGTAGTCGCCCCCGACCTCCGCCGCGGGGAGGCAGAGCGCAGCCACGTCCAGGCCGGGTAGGGTCACCGCCCCTTGCGCGGGCAACAGGCTCATCTGGATCTGGCGGGCGATCCGCAGCTCCTCCTCCAGGCGCTCCTTCTCGGCCTGCTGCCGCAGCAGATCCTGGATCCCGCGGGCCATGAGGTTGAAGGACTCCGCCAGCTCCCCCAGCTGATCGCGGCTGCGTACTTGGATGGGGTGGAGGAAGTCGCCCTCCCGCAGGCGCTGCGTGCCCAGAGAAAGGCTGTGCACGCTGCGGGTGATAGAGCGGGCCAGGAGCAGGCCCAGGATCAGGGCCACCACGTACATGACCAGGAAGACTCCGCCCACCACCGTCAGGGCGATGACCAGCGCCTCTGCCATGTTGACCACACCCGGTGAGAGCCGGCGCATCAGGTCGTAGGGGTTGAACTGGAAGATGACGCTGGTGGGGGCGGTCTCGCCCGTCACCCAATCTGCGCACTCGGGAGTGGCCACGAAGGTGAGCCTGAACCTCTGGTCCTCGGCCCGCCCCGGGTTCAGGGCGCGCATGCTCGGCTTCCGGTCCCCGCTCTCGATCTCGAAGGAGACGCCCCGACTCTCCGCCTTCTTTCGCACCCTCCCCCCCACGCTCACGGGAAGGATTCCCGTGCGCCGTTCGAAGTCCGCGAAGAGCTGGGCATCGACCGGCACGTCGAGGATGAGGGCCGAGTCCCCCTGGGCCCAGACCGCCCGCACGCTCTCCACGACCTCGGCCTGGCCGACCAGGCCCGCGAAGCCGGGCCCCTTAAACCAAGAGGGGAGCTGCCGGGGGACGGTGCCCGCGGCCGCCACCGTGCGTCCGTTGCGGAGGAGGGCATAGCCAATCTTCGGATGGAGGGCCTGGGCCGGGAGCAGGCGTTCCTGCAGGGTGGCCGCGGCCGCGGCGTCTCCGGCGGGAAGGCCGGTGGTGCCGGTGTGGGCGACGGTCTCCAGGGCCTGGCCGAGAGAATCCAGCTCCGAGGTGACGAGGTGCGAGGCCACGAGGCTCACGAACAGCACCCCCGCGATGAAGAAGAAGATCCCCAGAAGCACGACCGGCACCAGACCGATGAACAGATAGGACAAGATGAGCTTGGTCCGAATCCGCCAAAGCAGTCGCCAGCGGCCGCGGAGGAGTCGATAGACACCCCAGGCCGCGTAGACGAGGATCAGGAGGTGGTCGAGTCCGGCGAGGAGGCCGGGCAGGGGAACCCCGATCTTCTCGAGCAGCCAGAGGGCAAGGACAACGAGCAGGACCCGGCCCCGCCAGGTGGAGGTGAGGAATGCGCGCGTGCGGACGGCCCAACGGAGACGATCCACCGCGGCCCCGGCGTGCAAAGAGGGCTCGGGCATGACAGGGCGACTCTAGCACGGGCCACGAAGCAAGCCCTTTCGTTGACAGGCCCCGGCCCCTCAGGCTAGCGTTAGTCGTCCCTATGCCCGGCGCGCTGCTTTTATTGGCTGCTCTGGTCTCACCTCCCCTGGACCTCGCTGCGATCGGGGTCGTGATCGCGCGGAGGCCGGAGCAGTCGGTGGTCTTGCTGCGCTCGGGCGCGCGCACGCGTCTGGCCGGGGTCGGGGAGAGCGCGTTCGGGGGACGCGTGACCGCCATCGGCCTGGAGACCGTCCGACTGGAGTACGAAACGGGCGTGGTCGAGGTGCCCCTCCGTGCCGCCCCCCCTCCGCCCCCCCGGGGGGAAGGTGGGCGGCCGCGGCCCGCGGGACCGGTCGAGGACCCGAGCTCTCCCGCCCGGGCCATGGACCGCCGCGAGGTCGAGCGACGCCTGAGCTTGGAGATCCCCCGCATCCTGGCCGAGACCGCGGTGATGCCGGTGACCCAGGACGGGCGTGTGGCCGGCTTGGCCCTGACCCGCATCCCGGAGGGAAGCCTACTCACCGACGCGGGCCTGCGCCCGGGGGACGTGCTCACTCGCATCAACGACACCGTGATCGACGGGCTGCCGACGCTCATGAGCCTCTACCCGCGCCTGCAGCGGGAGACCGAGGTCCGAGCGGTCGTGCTGCGCAATGGCCAGCCGGTGTCCCTGACCCTGACCCTCCGCTAGAGAAACCAGAGCACCCGGGCTACCGCGAAACCCGCGCGCGGCTGCCCTCGTGTCCCTCGCGGAGCGACCAACTTATGCCCGCTCAAGGTCTTGCCGGGGTCGGGGACGGCGAAGCGCGGGCCTTGGAGATGCAGTAGACTAGGTGCGACTCTTGCCAG
This sequence comes from Vicinamibacteria bacterium, assembly GCA_035570235.1. Lineage (NCBI taxonomy): Bacteria > Pseudomonadati > Acidobacteriota > Vicinamibacteria > Vicinamibacteria bacterium. The sequence goes on from DATMML010000061.1 coordinate 10,921, forward strand.
CCTGGCCTTCTCCCAGGGGGCTTGGCATGGGCTCGAGGAGGCCGCGGCCCTTGAGCGTGCAGGACACGTCGGCCGGGAACGCGCCGGGCCCGAGTTCCGATCTTCTCCGTCAGATCTTCGAGCGCAACCAGGCCGCCCAGCTCCTCGTCGATCCCCAGTCGGGGCGGATCCTGGAGGCCAATCCCGCGGCGTGCCAGTTCTACGGACGTCCCCACCTGGAATTGACCGCCCTCCGCCTGAGCGACATCAACACCCTGTCTTCCGAGCAGGTGCAGGAGGCCATGGCCCTGGCCGCGGCGGGCAAACGGAGCCACTTCCGCTTCCGGCATCCGCTGCCTTCCGGGGAGACGCGGGATGTGGAGGTCCACGCCGGGCCGGTGGAGCTCGGAGGGCAGCGCCTTCTCTTCTCCATCGTCTACGACATCACCAGCCAGCTGCGGGCCGAGGATGCCCTCCTGAAGCAGGCCCACGCCTTCGGCGCCGCCATGGACGGCATGGCGATCCTGGGACCGGACGAGAACTACCTCTACCTGAACGAGGCGCACGCTCGGATCTACGGCTACGACAGCGTCTCCGAGCTTCTGGGCCGCAACTGGAGGGTCCTGTACGCGGAACGTGAGCTCCGACGCTTCGAACAGGAGATCTTGCCCATCCTGTGGGCGGCCGGGCGGTGGCGGGGAGAGGCGGAGGGCCGGCGGCGCGACGGCCTCACCTTCCCCCAAGAGCTCTCCCTGAGCACACTCCAGGGAGGGGGAATGGTCTGCATCGTCCGCGACATCACCGAGCGCAAGCGCGCGGAGAAGCTGGAGTCCGCCCTCTACCGGATCGCGGAGACCACCAGCACCGTCCAGGACATGGGCGCCTTCTACGCGGCCATCCACGGGATCGTGGGTGAGCTCATGAACGCGCAGAACTTCTACATCGCGCTCTACGACGACCACAGCCGGACGGTGAGCTTTCCCTACTTCGTGGACGAGGTGGACCCCCCGCCGGAACCGCGCGGGCTCGGCAAGGGCCTCACCGAGTACGTTCTCCGCACGGGGGCCCCCCTCCTCGCCAACCCCGCCACCTTCGATCGGCTCATGGCCGCGGGCCAGATCGAGCAGGTGGGGGCGAATTCCCTGGACTGGCTGGGCGTTCCCTTGATGCGCGGCGACAAGACCTTCGGCGTGCTCGTGGTCCAGACGTACCAGGAGAGCGTTCGCTTCACGGAGACGGAACGCGAGATCTTGACCTTCGTGTCTCAGCACGTGGCCAGCGCCCTCGATCGCAAGCGGGCGGCGGACGCGCTGAGAGAGAGCGAGGCCCGCTTCCGGACCCTGGCCGAGACTGCCCCCTGTGCCATCTTCATCTATCAAGGGGAGGAGTTCCGCTACGTCAACGCCGCCGCCGCCACCGTCTGCGGCTACAGCCGGGAAGAGCTCCAGCGCATGAGCTTCTGGGAGATCCTCCACCCCGGTTTCCGGGACGCGGTCCGGGAGTGGGGGCTCGCCCGCCAGCGGGGCGAGCCGGTCTCCACCCACTGCGAGTTCAAGATCGTGCGCAACAACGGGCAGGAGCGGTGGCTGGACTTCTCCTCCAGCTTCATCGAGTTCAGGGGGGAGGCCGCGGCCCTGGGCACGGCCTTCGACATAACGGAACGCAAGCGGGCCGAAGAGCAGATCACGATGCTGGCCTACCACGACGCCCTCACCGGCCTGCCCAACCGCCTGCTCTTCAACGACCGCCTCTCCCTCGCCGTGGCCCAGGCCCATCGCCAGAAGCAGAAGCTGGCCGTGCTCTTCTTGGACCTGGACCGGTTCAAGATCATCAACGACTCCCTCGGCCACAACGTGGGGGACCGCATGCTAGAGGAGATCGCCCTCCGGCTCTTGGGTTGCTTACGGGAGGCGGACACCGTAGCCCGCCTGGGGGGGGACGAGTTCATCCTCCTCCTGCCCGGAATCCAACGCCCGGTGGAGGTGGCGCGCCTGGCCGAGAAGATCCTGCAAGCCCTGCGCGAGCCCAAGGTGGTGAACGGCCACGAGCTCTTCGTCACCGCCAGCATGGGGATCGCTCTCTACCCCGAGGACGGCCACGACGCGGAGACCTTGATCCAGAACGCCGACACCGCCATGTACCGGGCCAAGGAACAGGGGCGCAACCATTACCAGCTCTACACCCCCGCCATGAACACGCGGGCCCGGGAACGGCTGGCTCTGGAGAACAGCTTGCGCAAAGCCCTAGCCCAGGGCGAGCTGCGGGTCCACTATCAGCCCCTGCTCGACCTGGGGAGCGGCCGCATCTACGGGGTGGAGGCCCTGCTTCGCTGGGAGCACCCGGACAGCCGGACCCTGGTGCCGGCCGCCGACTTCATCTCCCTGGCCGAGCTGACCGGCCTCATCGTGCCCATCGGGCCCTTCGTGCTGCAAACGGCCTGCGCCCAGGCCCGGGCCTGGCAAAAGCAGGGCCACCCCGATCTAAGGGTCTCCGTGAACCTCTCAGCCCGGCAGTTCCAGCAGCCGGACCTCGTGTCCCAGGTCACGACCGCTCTTCGGGAGACGGGCCTCGACCCCCGTTCTCTGGACCTGGAGATCACGGAGAGTATCTTCATGCAGAACGCGGATGGCACCGTGCAGACCCTTCATCAACTCAAGCAGCTGGGGGTGCGCATCTCCATCGACGATTTCGGGATCGGTTATTCCTCCCTGAGCTTCCTCAAGCGCCTCCCCATCGACGCCCTCAAGATCGATCGTTCCTTCGTGCGCAACCTGCCCACCGATCTCGACGACGCGGCCATCGCGGCCGCCGTCATCTCCTTGGCCCACACCCTCCACCTCCAGGTCGTGGCGGAAGGGGTGGAGACCGTGGAGCAGCGGGCCTTCCTGAGCGCCCGCGGCTGCGACCGGATGCAGGGGCACTTGTTCAGCCATCCCGTGGCCGCGGCGGAGTGCGAAGAGTTCCTGGCCCGGGAGCGGGCGTCCCTCTGAGATAGAAGGAGTCCATGGGCTTCGCCACCGACTGCATCCACGCCGGCCAAGAACCCGATCCCACGACGGGGGCCGTGACTACCCCGATCTATCAGACCTCGACCTACGTGCAAGAGGGGATCGGCAAGCACAAGGGCTACGAATACGCCCGCACCCAGAACCCGACGCGGCGGGCGCTTGAACGGAACCTGGCCGCCCTCGAGGGCGGAGTCGACGCCTACTGTTACGCCTCGGGGATGGCGGCTATACAAGCGGTGCTGACCCTGGTCAAAGCCGGCCAGCGGGTGGTGGTCTCCGACAACGTCTACGGCGGGACCCACCGCCTCTTCACCAGGGTGCTGGCCCGCTACGGCGTCGAGTTCGCCTTCCAGGACGCCAGCGACGCCGCCACCCTGGAGCGGGAGGCCGGCGAGTTCGCCCTGCTCTGGATCGAGACCCCCACCAACCCCTTGATGAAGGTATGCGACATTGCCGCCCTGGCGGAGTTCGCCCACCGGCGGGGTGCCCTCCTGGTCGTGGACAACACCTTCATGAGCCCGTTCTTCCAGCGCCCTCTCGCTATGGGGGCGGACATCGTGGTCCACTCCACCACGAAGTTTCTGAACGGGCACTCGGACAGCGTGGGAGGGGTGGCGGTGGTTCGAGACAAGGATCACGCCCAATGGCTGCAGTACGTGCAGAACGCGGTGGGGGCGATCCT
>DATMML010000062.1 GCA_035570235.1 Vicinamibacteria bacterium
GGCCTTAACCTCCACCACCCCCTCGCCCACCTCCAGCACGGAGATGTCGAAGGTGCCGCCCCCGAAGTCGTACACCGCGATCGTCTCGTCCTTCTTCTTGTCCAGGCCGTAGGCGAGGGCGGCCGCGGTGGGCTCGTTCACAATCCGCGGGACCTCGAGCCCGGCGATCTTGCCCGCGTCCTTGGTGGCCTGGCGCTGGGAGTCGTTGAAGTAGGCCGGCACCGTGATCACGGCCTTCGTCACCTTCTCGCCCAGGTAGTCCTCGGCGGCTTGCTTGAGCTTCTGGAGGATCATGGCCGAGATCTCGGGGGGGGAGTACAACTTGCCGTGGACGGAGATCCGCACGTCCCCGTTGGGCGCTTCCACGACCTTGTAGGGGACCATCTTGTTCTCCTCCGTCACCTCGGAGAACTTCCGGCCCATGAAGCGCTTGATGGAGAAGACGGTGTTCTCCGGGTTCGTGACCGCTTGGCGCTTCGCGACCTGGCCGACCAGGCGCTCCCCGTCCTTCGTGAATCCGACCACGGAGGGAGTCGTCCGACCCCCTTCGGGGTTCGTGATCACGGTGGGCTCGCCGCCGTCCAGGACGGCGACCACGGAGTTCGTGGTCCCCAGATCGATACCGATGACTCTGCTCATACCCCTGACCTCCGAAACAGCCTATTTTGAGCGTGCTACTGGGCCCCCGGATGTGATCGGGGCCCAACACCGACTGGATAATAGGCCCTGGCTTAGCAAATGTCAAGCACTAAATATGAGTCCAATGCACTAAGGGATGGGGCGAAGGCTAACCCCCCTGCCAAAGCCCTGATCTTGTTGCGAATAAGGGGAGTCTTTGGTAGGATCGGCCAGGAAAATTTGGGGCTCAGTTGAAGTCGCCATTCGAGGTACCCGGACGACCCCCCGAGGAGGGGGGACCAGGGACCCCCGACGGGCCCCTGCCCAAGCATCTCTGCCGGGTGACGGGTCTCAACCAGAACTACACGTCCAGCGTCGGCACGCTCTACCACATCCAGGTCGAGGACCGGGGGCCGGTCCTGGATCCCGTGCTGGAGCTCGAGGTCCGCCGCATCAACACCATCATCTACGCGAACTATGGCGAGCCCAACGCCCGCATCATCTTCGGGCGCGACCACGACTTTCCCGACGTTCGCAGCGCGGAGCAGAACCGGACCATCGAGCAGCAGATCAAGATCCTTGCCGAAGGGGCCCGCCGGATCATCGATGAGAAGGAGCAGCGCCAGGTCCTTCAGATCAAGTGCTTGATCCGGGAGTACTACCTCACCAAGCACGACGCCGCCAAGAAAGAGTTCGAGCAGGCCAACGCCCTCTATCCTTTCCTCTTCTCCCGGGCCTGGGCGGAGCTGAAGCAGGAGCAGGAGCGAGCGCGGACGGGAGGGCTCCCCGAGCCCCTGCCCGCCCCCGCACCCCCCCCCGCAGCCCTGACCGCTCCCGCCGAGGAGGTGATCTATCCCCTCGACCCCGTGCTGCGGGAGCGGGTGCTCGAGATCGAGCGCGTGCTCGAGGAGCTCACGCGGGATCTGGAGCTCCTAAAGGGCTCCGGCCGGGCCGACGACATCCTGCTCCAGACCTGTCGCAAGCTCATGACGCGGGCCAAAGAAACCCTGGCCGGCCGGGAGCCCACCGACTTCACGACCCGCCGGCTGGAGATGACCCGCAACAGCCTCACCACCACCTGGAAGCAGGTGCGCTCCCGGGTGAAGGCGGTCTAGTCTCCGGCCTTCTCCGCCCCCGCCAGGGCCGCGCTCAGGTTGTACTTCATCTCCCCCGCCAGCTTGGTGATCCGCATCCCTTCCAAGCCCTTGAGTCGGCAGGCCAGGGCGGGCGTGTCCGAGGTGTCCCCGTTGCGTCGGTACTTGATCTCGCAGTAGCGGCACTCCCCGTTCCAGCAGTAGCGGCCGGAGCCGATGTCCTCGGACACGTACTGCATCTGGCGAAGGAGGAGATTGTTCTCGGGGACGTGGAAGACCTTGCCCAGGACGACGATCCGAATGAGCTTCTCGTAGGGCTCGTAGAAGTCGGACATGGCGTTCCCTGGGGCCTCCAGCGATTAGAGCATGGGGTCCGTCCCGGGGCAACGACGGCCCGGGGGGGAAAGCGAGTCCGGTCTTCCTGCTGTTAGAATGCGCGCACTTCCCGGGAGGTCCGCTTGGCCCAAACCCCTGCGCCGGTCGCGTTCCGGCCCTACGTCGCGGACGAGACGGCGCTCCCAGAGCTGACCCTGCGCGCGCTCGTCCTGGGCTCGCTCCTGGGCCTGCTTTTCGGCGCCTCCTCCGCCTACCTGGGCCTGCGCGTGGGCCTCACCGTGTCCGCCTCCATCCCCATCGCGGTCATCTCCATCACCGTGTTCCGCGCCCTCTCCCGCACCCTGGGCTCCCCGGCCTCAATCCTTGAGAACAACATCGTCCAAACCACAGGCTCGGCGGGGGAGTCCATCGCGGGGGGGGTGATCTACACCATCCCCGCCCTTGTGTTCCTGGGCTTCGAGCTGGACTGGATGCGGACCATGGTGCTCGCCCTGCTGGGCGGCATTCTCGGCATCCTGATGATGATTCCGCTCCGGCGCTACCTGATCGTTCGGGAGCACGGGGTCCTCACCTACCCCGAGGGGACGGCCTGCGCCGAGGTCCTCATGGTGGGGGAGGAGAAGGGGACGGAGGCCCGGCTGGTCTTCGAGGGGCTGTTTGTGGGCCTCTTCTACAAGATGCTGATGGCCATCAACGGCCTGTGGAACCAGTTCCCGGAGCGGGTGCTCGGCTTCTACAACAAGACAGCCCGAATTCGCCTGGACGCCTCCCCGGAGCTCATGGGGGTCGGCTACATCATCGGGTACCGCTCCTCCGCCCTCATGGTGGGGGGCGGGGCCCTAGCCTCCCTGGTCCTCATTCCCGCCATCGCCCTCTTTGGCGAAGGCCGCTCCGCCCCCCTCTATCCGGCCAGCGTCCCCATCTCGACCATGGGGGCGGACGACATCTGGAACTACTACATCCGCTACGTGGGGGCGGGAGCGGTGGCGGCGGGGGGCATCATCAACCTCGTAAGGGCCATGCCCACCATCATCGACTCCTTCGCTGCCTCCTTCCGCGACCTCCGGCTTTCGCGGGGCGGCGGCGGGCCGGCCCTGCGCCGCACCGAGCGCGACATTCCCATCACCGTCGTGCTGGTGGGCTCGGTGGCCCTCGCCCTGGCCATGACCCTCATCCCCCAGCTCAAGGTGAACCTCCTGGCCGCGGGCCTCATCATCCTCTTCGGCTTCTTCTTCTCCGTGGTCGCCTCCCGCATCACGGGTGAGCTTGGTTCCTCCTCCTGCCCGATCAGCGGCATGGCCATCGCTACCCTCATGGGCACCTGCCTCATCTTCGTGACCCTGGGCTGGACCGGCCACGGATACACCGCGGTGGCTCTGGCCGTGGGGGGGGTGGTGTGCATCGCCGCCAGCAACGCGGGGACCACGAGCCAGGATCTGAAGACCGGGTTCCTGGTGGGGGCCACGCCCTGGAAGCAGCAGGTGGCTCTCATCGTGGGGGTGCTGGCCTGCGTGTTCGTGGTGGGAAGGACCGTCATCTTCATCAACGAGAGCTTCAGCACCGTCCGCGCCGCCCACTTTGACGTCGTCCTGAGCGCGGACGCGCAGGCCCCCCGGCAGGCGGGCCCCGACGGCGCGTCCTACGGGCTCCGCCGCGTGGGGGGGGTGCCGGGGATCCCGGACGGGACCTACTTGGCCGACGCCGAGGGCCAGGTCCATTTCGAGGTCGTGCAAGGCATCGGCTCCGAGCGGGCCTCCGCGCCCCAAGCCCGGCTGATGAGCCTGGTCATCAAGGGGATTCTGGAGCGTCAGCTCCCCTGGGGCCTCGTCCTCATCGGGGTCTTCATCTCCATCGTCATGGAAATGGTGGGGGTTCCCGCCTTGGCCTTCGCGGTCGGGGTGTACTTGCCCCTGGAGAGCACGACCCCGGTCTTCGTGGGGGGCCTGGTGCGCTGGCTGATCGACCGGCACCGCGGGGGGGAGGCGGAATCCGACGCGGGCCCGGGCGTGCTTTACAGCTCCGGCCTCATCGCGGGCGGCTCCCTCATGGGCCTGGGGGTGGCGGCGCTGGCCCCCGATCGGCTCACCTGGCTGCGCGAGGCATTCAACCTCGGGCCCCGCCTCCTGCCCCCGGCCTTCGTGACCTCTGCCATTCCCGGGCTGCTGGCCTTCCTCCTCATCGCCTACCTGCTCCACCGCCGGGCCCGGGGCTCACCGCCCGCCGCCTGAGCCCATGCCCCCGGATGACCCGTCGGCCCGACAGTCAATGAAGGTCGCCTTCATCGGCACCCACGGCGTGGGCAAGACCACCCTCTGCTACGACCTCGCCTCCCTCCTCAAGCGCCAGGACGTGAACGTGGACATGGTCAAGGAGGTGGCCCGGCTCTCGCCCCTTCCCATCAACCGCCAGACCTCGATCGAGGCCCAGACCTGGATTCTCATGACCCAGGTGGCGGAGGAGATAAGGTCCGCCAGCCAGCACGCGGTGGTGGTCTGCGACCGCAGCGTCCTCGACAATTATGCCTACCTGGCCCTGGCCTGCGGCCGCCAGAAGCCGATCGAGCGCTTCGTGGACCACTGGATGAAGACCTACGATCTGCTCTTCAAGGTTCCCCTCTCCACCGCGCCCGTCTCCGCGGACGGCGTGCGCGACACCGACCAGTTCTTCATGCGCTCCATCGACGAGCTCGTCGACCGCCTGCTCAAGGAGAAGAAGATCCCCCACGAGGTGCTCCCCCCCGGACAGCGGGAGCGGTGGCTCGAGACGGTGCGCGAACGGGTCCTGAGTGCTCCCGGGCTGTCCAAGCGGCTGTTCTAGGGCCGGTGGGTTCTCGACGCCCTCGGGGGCCGAGGCCCGCCGCCTGGGGGGGAACACTTGCCGCTCATCCCCTTTCCAGAGAGGGATGGCCCGCCACCCACCGGGGCCGCCACCCCTCGTGCCGCGGCGACGATGGCACGACAACGAACGAGCACGACAACGAACAAGGAGGGACCGATGATGGGAACGCAGGAATGGGTGGGCGGGCTGCTCAGCGCACTCTTGCTGCTGACCGGACCCCCGCGAGGAGCAGCCGCCGCTCCCAAGGACGATCATCCCATGGACCAAGTCGAGCAGGAGTTCGGTAAGGCCAACCCCAAGGCGCCCTCCGCCCTCTCCCGATTCGCGTTTCTCATCAGCCGCTGGCGGTGCGAAGCGAGGGCGCGGTTGGCCAATGGAGACTGGCAGGCGCTGCAGGCCACGTGGTTCGGTCGCTTCGTCCTCGACGGCTATGCCATCGCGGACGAATACCGCATGACCGGCCCCTCGGGAGAGCTGATCGTGCTCGGCGTGAATCTCCGGACTTATGACGCCATCCGGCAGACTTGGAACATGAAGTGGCTGAGCGCGCTCGCGGGAACGTGGGTGGATCTGGGGCCGGAGGAGCTCGGGGGGGTGACGTTCGATGGCGGGTCCATCGCCTACGTGTTCAAGGAGCCCCTGGCCCCCCACGCTTACACGCGCGCGACCTACACGAACATTTCCGAAAAGCACTTCACCTGGCGCGGCGAGAAGTCCGATGACGGGAAGACGTGGAGCGAGTTCATGGTGCTGGAGGCCTACCGAAGCAAGGAGTAGCCGCCCCTTCTGAGCCTTGACGGCTAGGGGGGGCCCTACGTCCCCTCGCGCATGTCGATGCCGAGCTGCTTGCACTTCTTGTAGAGGTGGCTTCGCTCCAGCCCCAGGCTGCGGGCGGCGTTGGTGACGTGGCCGCCGGTCGTCCTCAGCCGCTCGCGGATCACGTCGCGCTCGAAGGACTCCACCAGGTCCCGAAGCGCCCCCTGCGCGGGGGCGGGCGCGGGGCGGGTGGCGGGGGAGGTGGGGAGGGCGGCGCGGAGATCCTCCCCCGTCAGGGGATCGCCCTCGGAGAGGATGAGGGCGCGCTCGACCACGTTCCGGAGCTCGCGCACGTTGCCCCTCCAGGGCTGCGCGCGGAGCAGCTCCAAGGCCTCGGGGGCGATGCGGCGTGGCTTCCAGAGGTTGCGCCGGCAGGCCGCGGCCGCGAAGTGGAGGGCGAGGGTGGGCACGTCGTCCGGCCGCTCCCTTAGGGGAGGCGCGCGCAGGGTGAGGGTGCTGATCCGGTAGTAGAGGTCCTCGCGGAAGCGCCCGTCCGCGAGCATGGTCTCCACGTCGCGGTTGGTGGCGGAGATGAGGCGCACGTCCACCCGGATCTCGCCCGTGCCCCCCACCCGCGTCACCTCGCCGTCCTGGAGCACGCGGAGCAGCTTGGCCTGCATGGCCGCGGGCATGTCCCCGATCTCGTCCAGGAAGAGGGTGCCCCCGTCGGCCTGCTCGAACCGGCCGCGGCGCTGGGCCACCGCCCCCGAGAACGCCCCTTTCTCGTGGCCGAAGAGCTCGCTCTCCACCAGATCTGCGGGCACGGCCGCGCAGTTCATGCGCACGAAGGGCTGGGCCCGGCGGGGCGAGAGCTCGTGGATGGCCCGGGCCACCAGCTCCTTGCCGGTCCCGTTCTCGCCCACGACCAGGATGGGTACGTCGGAGGGGGCGGCGCGCTCCACCAGGGCCCGCAGGGAGGCCAGGGGCGCGCTGTCCCCCACGAGCGCGAGCTCGTCCCGCCAGTACCTCTGCAGCTCGCGGTTCTCGCGCTCCAGGCGGTCCAGGCGCAAGGCGTTGCGGAGGGTGAGGAGCAGCCGGTCGAGCCCCACCGGCTTCTCCACGAAATCCAGAGCCCCCAGGCGGGTGGCTTTGACCGCCGTCTCCACCGTGGCCTGTCCGCTCATGAGGATCACGGGCACGTCCGCGTTGCGCTCGCGCAGCCGGGCCAGGAACTCGAGCCCGTCCATCTCCGGCATCACCACGTCGGAGAGAACCGCGTCCACCGGCTCCTCCTGCAGCCGCTCCAGGGCCCGCACGGCCGAGGAGGCGGTCAAGGCGGTGTAGCCCTCGAGGGCGAAGGCTCGGGACAGGGAGGCCAGGGTGCCGGGGTCGTCGTCCAGGATCAGGATGCGCGGCTTAGCCATCCCCAAGAGCTTCTCACAGATGCTCGGCCTTTTCGGGGAAGGGCAGGAGCAGCGTGAAGGCCACCCCCCCTCCCGGCTCGCTCTTCACCTCCACCCGCCCCCCGTGGTCGGAGACGATACCCTGAGCGATGGCCAGGCCCAGGCCGGTGCCACCCGGCTTGGTCGTGTAGTAGGGCGTGAAGAGCCGCGCTCGCTGCTCCTCGCTCAGGCCCGGTCCGCTGTCCCGCACTTCAAGCGCCACTCCCCCCGGGCGCGCGCGGCTCCGAATGCCGAGGGTGCCTCCCGCGGGCATGGCCTCGAGGGCGTTGGCCACCAGATTCCCGAGGGCGCGGGACAGCAGGTCGGGGTCGGCGGAGATGGGGGGCAACGCCGGGGTATCCCGCTCGAGGCGCACCCCCGCCGCCCGCGCCTGGTAGAGGGCGAGGACCTGGTCCACGAGACGGTTGAGGTCCACGAGCTGCCGCTGGGGCCGGGGCAGGCGCGCGAACTGGTCGAACTCCTCGATGATCGCCCGCAGCGCGCGGAGCTCGTGGAGGATGGTCTGGCTCGAGTCGCGGAAGAGGTCGGCGAAGGCGGCTCCCTCGCGCGACCCGCCCGCCGCATCGCGCTCGAGGGAGCGTTGCAGGGTCTCGATGGAGAGCTGGATGGGGAAGAGCGGCTTCTTGAGCTCGTGGGCCAGGCGCCGCGCCATCTCCCGCCAGGCCGCCACCCGCTCCGCCTGGGCCAGCCGCTCCCGCGAGGCGCCGAGCTCGTCGATCATGGCGTTGAAGGCTCGGGCCAAGTCACCGATCTCGTCGCGGGTACGGACGGGCACCGTGCCCTCCAGGTCCCCCCGCGACACGCGCTCCGCGGCCTGGGCGAGTTCGCGGATGGGCAAGGCCAGGCGGCGGGAGAGCACGAGGCCACCGGCGAGGGCGGCCAGAAGGGCCACCCCCGCGAGGAGAAGGGTGAGGCGGCGGACCTGCTCCAGGGCGGTGTCCAGGGGCCCGCCGGGCGCGGCCACCACCAGTTGGAGGTCGGGATGCAGCGGCGCCGCCACAAAGCGGTAGGTGCCCCCTTTGAGGTCGACCCGGCCCGTCCCCGCGCCCAAGGCGGGGGATGCCCAGGCCAGCAGGGGCGAAGCGGAGGGCGCGATCCACTGCTGGCGCAGCCCGTCGCGCAGGGCCACCTCCGCGCCCATGAGGCGCGACAAGTCGGACAGGAAGTCGTGGTCGAGAAAGATGCCTCCCCGCACGGTGACCGTCGCTCCCCGCCAGGAGGCGGGGCGCTCTGCGACCAGGGCCAAGCGCTCGGCCACCCCGTAGCCCTCGGCCACCTTCTCCAGCCGCAGCCCGGGGTCGCCGGGGAAGAGCCCATCCCGGTCCTCGAGGCCGAAGCCCGCCGGCCAGTGGCGCGAGGAGACCACGAGCCCTCGGCCATCCACGATCTCGAGGTCCGGCAAGTCACGGCGGCGCGCGATCTCCTCCGCCAGTGTCCGGTCGGCCTCCGCGGGGGAGCGGGCGGAGGGGAGGTCCTGGTCCACCACCGCCGCCACCTGGGCCTCGGCCCAGCGACGCCTCTCCGCGAGCCGGTCCCGCACGGCCTCGAGGCCTCGGCCCAGGCGGCCGAAGGAGGCCTCTTCCAGGCTGCGGGAGATGAGGCCCGTGACCACGAGGGAGAGCAGGAGCAGGGGTAGGACGGCCACGAGCACGAAGCCGGCCAGCAGCCGACCCCGCAGACCCCCCACCACGCGGTTCACGGCTCGATCCACGCATCCTCCAGGCAGAGGCGTCCGGTGAGCTCGAGGCGCGCGCCGTGAACCCCCGCGCGACCGCCGAAGGAGAGGGGCACCGAGCTCAGGGGGACGAGGACAGTCTCGGCGCGCAGGCCGGCCTCGGCCCGGTAGAGCAGGACCCGCCGCCGGTCGAGGTCGAGTTCACGCGCGGCCGCGGCCAGCAGGTCTCGCGCCCCGGAGGGGTGGCGAGCGAGGTCGGCGAGCTCCTCGAGGGCGAGCCCAGACTCCGGAATCTCGGGCGACCACAGGAGGAGGCGGGCGGAGGCGGGGACCTGGCGGACGGTGGCCGGGTCTGACGGCACCACCCGCACCGAGAGGCCGAGGGTGACCAGATGCGCGACCACGCGCTGGCTCAGGAGGGGGGGCACGTCCGTGCTAACGGCCATGGTGACGGTGCCGCGGACCGGGGCGCGCGCCCGAGGAGCCTCCGCCCCGAGCGAAGGCAATAGGCCGGGGACGAGCAGGAAGGGCGCGGGGTCCCCTCCCGGGATCAGCTTGGCTGCCATCTCCGCGCGGTCGATGGCCGCGGCCACCGCCCCCCGCGCGTCCGCTTGGTCGAAGGGAGGGCGGGCCGGATCGAGCACGAGCAAGAGGGTGGCGGCCAGAGCGGACACCCCGGGCTCGCCCGAGCCCAGGTCGATTCTCCCCGCCCGGAGCTCCGCGTGGAGAGCGGGCGCGTCCGGGGCGGCCACGACCTGGACGCGGTCGAGGTAGGGCCGCCCCCGCGCGTGGCCTCCGAAGGCGGTGAGCACGACCCTTCGCCCGGGGAGGACAACCGTGGGCACGAAGGGACCGGCGCCGGCACCCGTGGGGCTGGTGATGGCGGCGGCCGGGGAGGCGAGCGGAAGCAAGGGCAGGGAGCGGGGGCCATCAGTCCTCAGCACGACCCGCCGGGGGTCGGGAGCGGAAAGGCCGGGCAGGTCCTCGGTCGTGCGCGATCGGAAGGACTGACCGCCCTCGAGCGACTCCGCCAGGTGAGCGGCGGCGGCGCCCGGTCCGCGCAAGAAACGGCGCAGCGACCGTACCGTGGCCTCGGAGGTCAGGGGGGTGTCATCCTGGAAGCGGGCCAGCGGACGAAGGGTCAGCGTCCATTCGCGGCCGGCGGCGGATGCCGCCCAGCTCTCGGCCAGGCTCGGGGTCGGGACGGCGTCCGGACCGCCCCCCACGAGGCCCTCCCCCGCGAGGCCAGCCAGGAGGCGCGCTCCCGGGCCTCGCGGCACGGTGGGCTCAAGGCTCGGGGGGAGGTCGAGAACGCCCACCGTGAGCTCGCCCCCGTAGCGCGGGCCGAGCGCGGCGCGGAGGGCGGCGGGCAGGAGCAGGAGAAGGGTTAGCGCCAACGCCGGGCGTGTCCGGGCCGTCACGATGTGGTCCGGCGGAGGTCCAGGAACAGCAGGTAGGTCTCGCCACCCGGGTCCTCGAGGGCGGCCACCAGCCGGGCCGTATCCCCGTGCACGGAGGCGGCTAAGGCGCGCACCACCCCCGGAACGGGCAGGCTGTCGGCCAGGCTCAAATCCCGCTCCCTCCGCTCCAAGATCAGGATCGCGTCCGCGGCCCCGGGCGGCGCCGCGGAGGCGGCGGCCAGGAAGCCTCTCCAGAGGCAGGCCAGCCCCGTTCCCGACCTGAGTCCGGAGGCGCGAGGGCCCTCGGGGGTGGATACGCGGAGGCGGCCCTCGGGGTCCACGGCCACGCCCACCGGGGCGTCGGTGACGGCGAGGAAAGGACCGCTGCCCAGGCCCTCCAGGGTGCCCTCCAGGAGGTTCGTCCCCGGACGGAAGCGTAGACCCCCCGGGCTCCCCGGCCAGGGCAGGGCGTCGGCCACGAGCCTCTCACCGAGCCGGCGCCCGCCCTCCTCCACCGCGAAGAGGGACGCCCTAGGCGAGCGGCTGGTGACGGCCCACACCAGGCCCCCCTCTGTGGCCAGCACCAACCCCCCCGGCATCCTCACGGCCTCGAAGGGACCGGGCAGGGGTCGTTGCGCCTGGCGCACCAGGCGGGAGTCCTCCCAGCGGTAGAGGCCGAGCGATTCGGTCTGGAGGACGAGCACGCGGTCGTCGCTGAGCAGGGCCAGGCCGACGACCGGCCCCTCGAGGGGCGGCGTCCGGCTGCTGGCCACGGTCTCGAAGCCGGATCGCCCGGGCGGGGGGCGGACGGGCGACAAGGGCAAGACGGCGGGGTCAGTGGGCGCCGACACCGAGATCACATCGACCAAGCTGCCCTCCGGCTCGCTCACCACCCGGGCCGAGACCACCAGGCGCAACGGGGCTTCCATCAGGACCGGTTCCACACGCAGCCGGGAACCGGGGCCGGTGGAGAGCCGGCCCTCGAGGCGTGAGAGCAAGAGGCTGCGCAGGTCGAGGACGAAGGCGGCCCCCCGGCCCGTTCGATCCTCGATCGTTCCCACCTCCACCGGTCGCCCCTGCGCGATGCGCGCGATCTCGTCGGCCAGGGCGGCGGCCAGCCGGCTCAAGGGCGAGTCGGCGGCGGCGGGCCGGGCGAGGGCGAAGAGGAGGGCCCACGAGAGGGCGGCACGGGAGGGCCGGGGCACGGGGGAAGGATAGCCCACGCAAAGGCGCTTCCCGCAATTGCAGCGGATCTCTCCCGGGAAGGCCGGGGACGGAGAGACCGACGGTACAATGCTCCCTATGAGCCTAGAGAAGCGGATCGAGGCGGACCTCACCGCGGCCATGAAGGCCCGGGACGCCGCCCGGACCAGCGCGCTGAGGATGGCGAAGGCCGCGCTCAAGAACAAGGAGATCGACAAGAGAGCGCCCCTCGACGAGGCGGAGGCCGCGCGCGTGCTGCAGGGCCTCGTGAAGCAACGCGAGGAGGCCATCGAGCATTTCACGAAGGCGAGCCGGGGGGAGCTGGCGGACAAGGAGCGGGCGGAGATCGGGGTCCTCCGGTCCTACCTGCCCGCCGAGGCCTCCGAGGCCGAGATCGCGGCCGCGGTGGAGAGGGCGGTGACGGAGACGGGGGGGGCCTCGCCCAAGGACATGGGCAAGGTCATGAAAGCGGCTCTGGCCGGGCTCCAGGCGGCGGGGAAGCCGGCGGACGGCAAGAAGGTCAGCGAGCTCGTGCGCAAACGCCTCGGGGGCTGAGCGGCGCCCCTTGAAAGAGCTTGTCCGGCGGGTCGGCCAACGCTTCATGGTGGGGTGGGAGGGGTACGAGCCCTCGAGCCACCTCAAGCGGCTCATCCGCGACTTCGGGGTGGGGCACGTCATCCTCTTCGCCCGCAACGTGGACGGACCCGAGCAGGTGGCGGAGCTCATCCGCGAGCTGCAGTCCCTGGCCCGGGGGGCGGGGCACGAGCTTCCGCTCCTGGTCGCGGTGGATCAGGAGGGCGGGCGGGTGGCGCGGCTTCGCGAGCCTTGGACCGTCTGGCCGCCATTGCGCGCCGTGGGGCGCACAGGCTCGGAGGACATCGCTCGGCGCCTGGGGGAGGCCCTGGCCGCGGAGCTTGCCGCCTGCGGGTTCCGCCTGGACTTCGCGCCCGTAATGGACGTCGACACCAACCCCAAGAACCCCGTGATCGGCGACCGCTCCTTGGGCGACGACCCCGACCTCGTAGGGCGCCTGGGGGCGGCGCTGATCCGCGGACTGCAGGACGGCGGCGTGGCCGCCTGCGCGAAGCACTTTCCCGGCCACGGCGACACGGAGGTGGACTCCCACCTGGACCTCCCCGCGGTTGACCACGAGCGCCCGCGGCTCGAAGAGGTGGAGCTGCGCCCGTTCCGCAAAGCAATCGAGGCGGGGGTGGCCACGATCATGACCGCCCACGTCCTGGTGCGGGAGCTGGACGACCGCCTTCCCGCCACCCTCTCCCCGCGCGTCCTCACCGCCCTCCTCCGGAAGGAGATGGGCTACGGAGGGGTCGTGGTGGGTGATGACCTGGAGATGAAGGCGGTGGCGGAGCGCTGGCCGCCGGCGATCTCGGCCGTCCTGGCCGCCAAGGCGGGTTGCGACATCCTTCCTGTCTGCAAGGGGCCGGAGGCGCAGGTTGCGGCCTTGGAGGCGGTGATCCACGCCCTCGAGGCGGAGGAGATCCCGTGGCCGGAGATGGACGACGTCGGCGATCGGATCCGCCGGCTCAAGGAGCGGTTCCTGCTTCCGCACCACGATCCCGATCCCAAGGCGGCCCTCTTGGCCGCGGGCCGGCACCGGGCCCTGGCCCGGGAGATCGAGGAGCGCGGAGGGGTGGCCTAGGATGGCGCCGGTCAAGCCGCCGGCCCTGCGTCCCGGTGGCCTCTTGGGGGTGTGCGCTCCCTCCGGGCCTCCCGACCCCGAGCGGCTGCGCCGGGGCGTGGCCGCCCTCGAGGCCCTCGGTTTCCCGGTGCGGGTCCCGGAGGGTCTCCTCGACCGGACCCGGTTCACGGCGGGGAGCGTGGAGCGACGCGTGGACGAGCTGCACGCCCTCTTCGCCGACGATGCGGTCACGGGTGTCGTCTGCGCCCGGGGGGGGGCGGGGGCGGGCCATCTCCTGCCCGCCCTCGACGGGGCTCTCCTAAGGGCTCACCCCAAGGTCTTCGTGGGGTTCAGCGACGCCACCTTCCTCCACCTGTACTTCGCTCGCTTGGGTTTGGTGAGCTTCCACGGCCCCATGGTGGCTTGGGACTTTCCGGAGGGGACGTACGACCCCGCCAGCTTCCGGCGCGCCGTGATGGGCGAAGGGGCGGCCTATGCGAGCGAGGAGGGGGACCTCATGCCGCTGCGCGCGGGCGGGGCCGAAGGCCGACTGCGCGGGGGCTGCCTGAGCATCCTGGCCGCGGCCGCAGGCACGCCCTGGCAGCTGCCGCCGGACGACGAGGGCACGATGCTGTTCCTGGAGGATGTGGACGAGGCTCCCTACCGGATCGACCGGATGCTGCGGCAGCTTCGGGACTCCGGAGGCCTGGAAGGGGTGACGGGGGTCGTCTTCGGGGACATGAAGGGCTGCGTTCCCCGCCTGGCCGCGGACTACTCGCTAGAAGACGTGATCGGGGACGCCCTCGCCGGCCTGGACATCCCCATCGCGGTGGGGCTCAGCAGCGGACACACCTCCAGCCCGAACTTGACCTTGCCCCTGGGGGTACGCGCCCGCCTCCGCTGCGGGGAGGAAGCGAGCTTCGAGGTGCTGGAGCCGTCCGTTTCGTGAGGGTCCACCTCTGCGGGATCTGCGGCACCGCCATGGCCTCGCTGGCCGGGCTTCTCCGCGAGCGCGGCCACGAGGTCTCAGGCTCCGACCAGGACGTCTACCCGCCCATGTCCACCCAGCTCGAGGCCCTGGGGATCCGGCTGCGCTCGCCCTACGCGGCCGACAACGTTCCCCCCGAGGCCGACCTGGTTGTGATCGGCAACGCCCTCTCCCGGGGCAACCCCGAGGTGGAGGCGGTCCTGGACCGCAAGCAGCGGATGTCCAGTCTGCCCGCCCTCCTGGCCGAGGAGTTCATCCGCGGCCGGACCTCGCTGGTGGTGGCGGGGACGCACGGCAAGACCACCACCGCCAGCCTCCTGGCCCTGATCCTCCACCAGGCGGGTCGCGATCCCTCGTTCCTTATTGGGGGAATCCCCGTTGATTTCGGCCAGAGCTTCCGGCTCGGGGCCGGCCCGCACTTCCTGGCCGAGGGAGACGAGTACGACACGGCCTTCTTCGACAAGCGCCCCAAGTTCGTGCACTACTTCCCCGACGTGGCGGTGATCGGAAACGTCGAGTACGACCATGCCGACATCTACCCCGATCTGGCCGCGGTGCAGACGGCCTTCGTCCGGCTCCTAAATGTGATCCCCCGTCGCGGCCTGCTCGTGGCGGGAGCGGAGAGCCCGCCCCTCCTTGAGATCCTCTCCCGGGCGCCGTGCCGGGTGGAGACGTTCGGGATTCAGGGAGAAGCCGACTGGCGGGCCGTGAACGTGCGGCCCGGGCCCGACGCCTGGAGGTTCGGGCTTCAGCGCCGGGGCCGGGACCTGGGAGAATTCGCCCTCGGCCTTCCCGGAGAGCACAACGTGCGGAACGCGCTGGCCGCGCTGGCGGTCGCGGCCGAGGTGGGGGTCCCGCCCGAGGCCGCCCGCGCGGCCCTGGCCGCCTTCCGGGGCGTGAAGCGGCGTCTGGAGGTGCGGGGCCGGGCGCGGGGGGTTATTGTCTACGACGATTTCGCCCACCATCCCACCGCGGTGCGGGAGACGCTCAAGGCCTTGCGGGCGGCGGGGGAGGGTGGGGGCCGGCTGGTGGCCGTCTTCGAACCCCGCTCCTACACCTCGCGCACGGGTGTCTTTCAGGAAGACTTCGGGCGGGCCTTCCGCGCCGCCGACCTCGTGGTGGTGGCGGCGGCGCACCTTCCGGGCAAGGTTCCGGAGGGTCACCGCCTCTCCGAGGTCGGGCTCGTGGACGCGCTGCGGGGCCAGGGCACCGAGGCCCGCTTCATCCCCTCCGTTCCTGACATCGTGACCGCCCTCTCCGCCGAGCTTCGGGAGGGAGACCGGGTCGTCCTGCTCTCCAACGGCGGCTTTGGGGGAATCCACGAGAAGTTGCTCCGGGCCCTGGAGCGGGCCTGATCCGAGCGGTCCGGCCGGAAGCCCAGCCGTCGCGCGCTGGAAGATGCTCTCCCGGTGTGGTATGACTGCGTCCATCAATCCAGGGATGAGGCGTCGTCGAGTCGTAGTTGGTCGCGCGCAGGAACCGGGAGCCGCCCCGCTCCCATCGACGGCGGCTAGCCCAGGGGCTTCGGGCTTCCCCGGGGTGGCCGCGGGCCGCCCCCGACGCCGGCCCTATCTGCCCAGGGCCGGAGGATCTGTTCTCGTAAGGAGGACGGTATGAAATGCCATCTCCTGGCCCTCATCGGCCTGGGGGCGTTCGCAGTTCCGGTCCTGGCCCAAGACCCAACCCAGGGGAAGGATCAAAAGAAAAAAGACGACGAGGTCGTGAAGCGGGAGGAAGTGGTCGTGGTCAGCGCATCGAAGGTGGAGTCCACGCTCATCAACGCTCCCGCCACCATGAGCGTGATAAGCGCTGACACCCTCGTCACCAGCCCGGCCCAGAACTACGGCGACCTCTTGAGGACGGTGCCGGGGCTGAACGTCATCCAGACTTCGGCCCGCGATTTCAACATCACGGCCCGCCAGTCCACCTCGACCCTCACCGACAGTCAGCTCGTGCTGCTGGACGGTCGGTCCATCTACCTGGACTTCTTTGGCCTGGTGCTCTGGGACTTCCTCCCCCAGAGCCCGAACGAGATCAAGCAGATCGAGGTCGTGCGGGGACCGGCGTCCGCGGTGTGGGGGGCCAACGCCTTGACCGGTGTCATCAACATCATCACCAAGTCGCCCCGGGAGGCCCAGGGTTTCGGGCTGAACCTCACGGGCGGGCTGATCAACCGTGACGCGGGCTCGCGGCAGAGCGAGGGCAACGGCTATAGCTACGGGGCAAACTTCACCTACTCCCAGGCCCCCAGCGACAAGGTGGCCTGGCGCCTGTCCGCCGGCTATTTCAACTCCGACCCCTACTCCCGGCCGCTGGGGCAGGTGCCCATCATCCCGAACCCCACCGCTCCCAGCTCCGTGCCCTGCGTCTCTGGCACCCAGACCGGGTGCGTCGGGGGCGGAGTGTTTCCACCCGACCGTGAAGGCTTGGGCGCGTTTACGAACCAGGGCACGAGCCAGCCCAAGGCTGACCTGCGCGTGGACCAGGAGTTCTCGGGCGGTGGCCACATGACCTACCAGGGGGGTTACTCCGGCACCACCGGGATCATCCACACCGGAATCGGCCCCTTCAACATCCAGAGCGGCTCCAAGCTGATGTACGGCAAGCTGCAGTACACCAAGAGCGCCCTAAAGGTGTCGGCGTTCGGCAACTTCACGGACACCTCCGCTCCCAACGAGCTGGCCAAGGACCCCAGCGGCAACGCCGTCGTCCTCGGCTTCAAGACCCAAACCTACGACTTCGAAGTCGGGAACTCCAACGTCATCGCGGGCAAGCACATCCTCAGCTACGGGGGCAATGCGCGCCGGAACAATTTCAACATCACCCTCGCGCCCAACAGCAAGGACCGCAACGAATTCGGCGCCTACTTCCAGGAGGAATTCTTCGTCGACAAGTTCCGCCTGGCGGGGGGCGTACGCGTGGACAAGTTCGGCAACCTGGACAGCGCCTTCTGGTCGCCGCGCGTGAGCCTCATGTACAAGCCCACGCCCGAGCACTCTCTGCGGGTGTCGTTCAATCGCGCGTTCCGCTCGCCCTCCGACATCAACAACTACCTGGACCAGAACATCCTGGCCCCGCGGCCCATCAACCTCTCGCCGCTGGCACCATTCCTCCCCCCACCCCTCCAGCCCTTCGTGACGACGCCGTTTTTCCTGACCGTCAACAATTTCGGCAACACGAACCTCGTCGCGGAGTCCCTGAACGCCTATGAGTTCGCCTACACGGGATCCATCAACGGCAAGACGACCCTTGGGTTCGCGATCTACCAGAACGACCAGAACAACAGCATCAGCTTCACGAACCTCACCACCATCCCCACCGCCGCCGCCCTGGCCAACGGCCTCAGCTTCTACTCGCCCACGGACCCCGCCACCGGGGTCACGGTCACGGGCCAGCCCATCACGCTGCCTCCCGTTCTCATGGGGGTCCTGGCCCAAATACCCCCGCAGTTCGGGGGGCCGATCCTGCTCCCCAATAAGGTGAGCACCTACTTGAACCTGGGGCCGACCCAGCAGCGCGGGGTGGAGCTCTCCATCGACCAGCAGTTCACCCGGGAGGTCAGCGCCTACGCCAACTACTCCTACCAGAACACACCGAAGGTGCAGACCCCCGACCCTGGCCAGCTCCCGTACTTTGCGGCCAAACTGTCCTTGCCCCCCACCAACCGGTTCAACGCGGGGGTCAACGTCAACACCAAGCAGTTCATCGGCAACCTCTCCCTGAACTTCACGGACAAGGCCTTCTGGACGGACGTCCTCGCCCCGGACTTCTCGGGGTACACCGACTCCTTCACCATGGTGAACGCGACGCTCGGCTGGAAATGGGCGGAGGGTAAGGTCGTGACCAGCCTCAAGGGGACGAACCTCCTGAACAAGACCATCCAGCAGCAGGTGTACGGGGACATCCTGAAGCGGGCCCTCGTTCTCGAGGTCCGCATCTTCACCAAGTGAAGGGCTGGGCCAAGGCCCCCGGGGGCGAATCCCGGGGGCCCTTTTTTTGGCCCACGGCAGATGACCCCCCCTGAGGCCTCCCCGCGGACCCTGGCCGTCATCGACATCGGCTCCAACTCCGGCCGGGTGGTGGTTTATCGCTATCAGGTGGGTGGCCACCTGCAGATCCTGGCCGGAAGCCGCGCCTCCCTGCGCCTGATCCACGACCTCGACCAGGGCCACCGCCTGACCAAGGAGGCGGTGGACCGGGCCTGGGAGGCCCTCCGCGACTTCCGCGCTATCGCCCAAGGGACGGGGGCGGAGCGCATCGTGGCCGTGGCCACCGCGGCCGTGCGCGACGCGGAGAACGGACCCGCCCTGATCGCCCGCATCCGCAAGGAGCTGGGCATCGAGGCGCGCGTCCTTTCGGGGGCGGAAGAGGCCCAGTTTGGCTTCCTGGGGGCGGTGCGGGGCCTGCCCGTGGAGCACGGCGTGCTCTTCGATATGGGGGGCGGAAGCATGCAAGTCTCCCGCTTTCGCCAGCGGCGGCTGGTGAGCTCAGTCAGCCTGCCTCTGGGTGCTCTACGGCTGTCCGAGGCCTTCCTGGAGTCGGATCCTCCCAGCTCGGGCCAGATCAAGCGGCTCCGCGAGCACGTGCACGCCCAGCTGAAACAGGCGAAGGTGACGCCCCTGGAGCCGGGGGAGGAGCTCGTGGGCACGGGGGGCACGGTGCGCAACCTGGCCAAGATCGACCGCCGCGCCCGGGACTATCCCATCAGCCGCCTCCATGGCTACATCGTCCCCCGCCGCCGGATCAAGGAGATCACGGGGGAGCTCGCCTCCATGAAGCTCAAGAAACGGGAGCAGGCCCCGGGCCTGAACGACGACCGGGGCGACTCCGTGGTGGGCGGAGGCCTGGGCGTGCTGACGCTGATGGAGCTTCTGGATGCCGCCGCGGTCCAGGTCTCCGGGCAGGGGGTGCGGGAGGGTCTGGCCGTGAGCCTGGTGGCGGAGGGCTTGCCCGCGGTTTCCGCCGTGCGCGAGTCCTCGATCGCCGCCCTCGTGTCGCGCTTCGACGGTTGGGACGCGGAGCAGGCCGCCCGGCGCCGGACCCTGGCCGAGGGCCTGGACGCGGCCCTGGAGCTCCGCCCCCACGCCGAGGCCCAGGAGGCCCTCCTGCAGGCGGCCACCGTCCTCGACATCGGGCGCAGCATCGACTTCTTCGACCGCCACGAGCACGTGGCCGACATCGTGCTCGCCACCGACCTGAACGGGTTCTCTCACCGGGGTATCGCCCTCCTCTCCGCGGTGGTGCGCAGCGCGGGGGACAAGGACACGAGGGCGAAGTCTTACGCCCCCCTGCTCACGGGCGAGGACGAGCCGGCGGTGGCCCGCGCGGCCGCTCTCCTCGTCCTGGCGGACGACATCGAGGAACGCTGCCCGCGGGGCCAGGCCGTGAGCCTGGACTGCGAGGTGACCAAGGACGAAGTGCGGGTCAGGGTCCCCACCCTGGCGGGCTGGCGGCCCCGCACGGTGGGCCAGCGCTTCGCGCGTGCCTACGGGCGCGAGCTGGTCGTGACCGCGGGCTGAAGAGCGCCCGGCAAACGCCAGCAGGACCGAACCCGTCCCTCTCCGGACCGCTCTCCGGCGCGCGGCTTCAGGGTTTCAGGCTCTTCTCGAAATGGCGCAGGATGTCGGTGTCGGCGGCGACCCGGCTCTCCCGGGCCCGAAACCCATGCATCTGGCGGGGATAGAGGGATAGCCGGTAGGGCCGGTCCGCCCGGGTGAGGGCGTCCACGAAGGAGATCGTGTTGGCCAGATGCACGTTGTCGTCGGCGGTGCCATGGATGAGGAGGAGGTCCGCTTTGAGGTCGGCGGCCCGGAAGAGGGGAGAGGCGCTCTCGTAGCCCCGGGGGTTGGACTGGGGCGTGCCCATGTACCGCTCGGTGTAGATGGTGTCGTAGAACTTCCAGTCCGTCACGGGCGCTCCCGCGACCCCCGCCTTGAAGACGGTGGGGGCATGGGTGAGGGCGTAAAGGGTCATGTACCCCCCGTACGACCAGCCCCAGATGCCGAGGCGGGCCGGATCCACGTAGGGCAGCGACTTCAGGTACTCGACCCCCACCAGCTGGTCCTCGAGCTCGACCTGGCCCATGCCGTGGAAGAGCGGGTCCGCGAAGGCCTGGCCGCGCCCCGCCGAGCCCCGGTTGTCGAGGGAGAAGATGAGGAAGCCGTGGCTGGCCAGCAGATGATCGAGGGGGGAGACGCTTCCCCAGGCGTTTAGGACGGTCTGGACGTGCGGGCCTCCGTAGACCTTGACCAGGACCGGATAGCGGTGCCGGGGGTCGAAGCGGGCGGGTTTCAGCAGGCGGGCGTGGAGGGGGGTGCCTCCGGGAGCCTTGACCTCCACCCACTCCACGCTTCCCAGCTCGTACTGCGCGATCTCGGGGTTGCGGTTCTCCTCCACCGATGAGCGGCGCCCTCCCTCCGAGGACGCGACCCAGATCCGGGGGGGCGTGGCGACATCGGACCAGGTGTCCGCGTAGAAGCGGGCGCCGGGGGAGAGCAGGACTTTGTGCGTGCCGTCCTCGCGGCTCAACCGCGTCCGCCCCGTTCCGTCCAGGCTCACGCGGTAGAGGTGGCGCTCGCGCGGGTCCTTCTCCGTGGCCGTGAAGTAGACGAGGCCCGCGCTCTCGTCCACCCCCAGAACCTTGTCCACCACCCAGGGGCCCGAGGTGAGGGCGTGGCAGGGGCCCTCGGCCTCGCAAAGATGGAGGTGGGCGAACCCGCCGCGCTGGGACAGCCAGAGGAAGCGGCGCCCGTCCTTCAGGAAGTGGGGGGCACCCTGGGCGTCGACCCAGGTCGGGGCGTGCTCGGTGAGGACGGTGCGCGCGCTGCCCAGGGGGGCGCCGGCGGCCTCCGGCACGGGCAGGAAGCGGAGCTGCAGCTCGTTTTGCTCTCGGTTCAAGTGCTGGTAGGCGAGGGTGCGGGAGTCCGGCGCCCAGGCGAGATCGGGCACCACGTAGCAGTCGTCGGGATCGAAGGAGAGCAGGCGCTCGGGCCCGGGGCTGCCGTCGTCCGAAAGGGCCACCACCCCCAGGCGGACGATGGCGTTCGGGGCCCCCGCCTGGGGGTAGCGTTGGGCCGTGACCTCGTTCGGCACGGGCAGGAAATCCACAATGGGGAAGGTGGGGACGCGGGCCTGATCGAGCTGGAGGTAGGCAATGGCGCGGGAGTCGGGAGACCAGACGAACGACCGGCCGGAGCGGGAGGCCAGCTCCTCCTCATACACCCAGTCCAGTCGGCCGTTGAGAAGGGTGTCGGAGCCGCTCTTGGTGAGGCGGGTCTCCCGCCCGCTGCTGACCTCCACTACGTAGAGGTCGTTCTTGCGGACGAAGGCCACCCGCTTGCCGTCGGGCGAGAACTCCGGGAACTCCTCGGCCTCGGGGGTGTGGGTGAGCGCACGCACGGCCGCGGTCCGGACGTCCACGAGATAGAGATCGCCCTCGTACGACACAAGAAGGCTATCTCCCTTCGGCGACCAGGCGTAACCGCCAAGGGGGAGGGATTTCGCGGAACCGCCGTTTTCCTTGGCCGTCGGGGGCAAAAGCACCCGGGCGCCGGCCAGGACGAGGGTCTCCCGACCCGTCCCCGCATCCAGCGCGTGGAGGTCGGCCGCGCTCTTCTGGCCCGCCGGGCGCAGGTAGGTCAGCCGCCTGGCGTCGGGGTTCCAGGCGAGGTCGGAAGGGAGGACCCCGCCCAGCGGGGGGTCCGCGGCCAGCCGCTCGGGGGTGAGCTTTTGGCTGCCCTCCCCGGGAAAGAGGAGGGCGGGGGCCAGGGCCGCGAGGAGGGCGGCGGCCAAGACAAGGACAGCTTCGGAAGGGCGACCGGCCCGTCGCGCCGGCCGCCCGGGGACGTGTCCCACCCTGGAGATCAGAAGAGGGTGTAGATGAAGGGAGCGACCGCGCTGCCCTGGGTGAAGACCACGAGGAGGCCCAGGAGGGCCAGCATCACGACGATGGGCCCGAGCCACCACTTCTTGCGGACCTTCATGAAGGCCCAAAGCTCGCGCAGGATGCCGAGCCTTTCAAATGCCATTCCTCTCTCCTTGCTCCCTGAGACTCCGCCACCGCGGCCCCGGGGCCCCACGATCTAGTCCAGCTCGAACAGGCTCCTCCAGTCCACGTCCTCGCGCAAGGGCGGCTGCTCCCTCCGGTCGAGGAGGTAATGGCCCAGGACCAGGTAGTCCATGTTCGTGCGGCGGAAGCACAGATAGGCGTCGTGGGGGGTGCAGACGATGGGCTCTCCCCGGACGTTGAAGGAGGTATTGATGACCACGGGCACGCCCGTGACCCGCCCGAACTCGGCGATCAGGTCGTAGTAGAGCGGGCTTTCCGCGCGGGTCACGGTCTGCAGGCGGGCGGAGCCGTCCACGTGGGTCACGGACGGGATCACGCGCTTGCTCTCCGGGACTTGAGCCACGAGCAGCATGTAGGGGCTCTCGCACTCGATCTCGAACCAGTCCTTCGCCCGATCGGCGAGGACGGAGGGGGCAAAGGGGCGGAAACCCTCCCGGAACTTGATCTTCATGTTGAGGGTGTCCCGCATCTTCGGGTCCCGGGGATCGGCCAGGATGCTTCGGCCCCCCAGGGCCCGGGGGCCGAACTCCATCCGGCCCTGGAACCAGCCGATGACGTTGCCCTCCGCGATGAGGCGGGCCGTCGTCTCCACCAGCTCGCGGTCGGAGAGGAGCCGGTGCTTCGCGCCCTGACCCTCGAGGTACTCCGCGATCTCGCGATCCTCGTAGGCGGGGCCCAGGTAGGCGTGGGCCCAGGCCTTGCCCCGCGGCTTCTTGCCGATCGTGTTGTAGAGGTAGTGGGCCACCCCCACCGCTCCCCCCGCGTCGCCGGCCGCCGGTTGCACGAAGAGGTTCTTCATGGGGGTCTCGCGGATGACCCGCCCGTTAGCCACGCAGTTGAGGGCCACCCCCCCCGCCATGCAAAGGTTGGTGAGGCCGGTCTCGCGGTGGATGTAGTTCACCATCTTGAGGACGACTTCCTCGCAGACCTTCTGCACGGAGGCGGCGATATCGAACTCGCGCTCCGTCATCCAGGTCTCGGGTTTTCGCGGCGGCCCCCCGAAGAAGTCGTTGAAACGGCCGTTGGTCATGGTGAGGCCGTAGTCGTAGGAGAAGTAATCCATGTTGAGCTTGAAGGAGCCGTCCTCGTTCAAGTGGATCATGTCTTTCATGATCCGCTCGTAGTGGAGCGGCCGGCCGTAGGGAGCCAGGCCCATCACCTTGTATTCCGCGCTGTTGACCTTGAAGCCCAGGTAGTAAGTGAAGGCGCTGTAGAGGAGCCCGAGGCTGTGGGGGAACCGGATCTCCTTGAAGAGCGTGATCTCGCTGCCCCGCCCCAGCCCGAAGGATGCGGTCGCCCATTCCCCCACCCCGTCAATGGTCAGGATGGCCGCTTCCTCGAACGGCGAGACCAAGAAGCAGGAGGCGGCATGGCTCATGTGGTGCTCGGCAAAGAGGATCGGACCCTTGTAGGGCTTGAGCTCCTTGCGAATGATGGAGGGCACCCAGAGCTTCTCGTGCAGCCAGACGGGGATGGCCTTGCGGAAGGAGCCAAACGAGCGGGGGAAAGTGGCGATGTAGGTGGAGAGCATCCGCTCGAACTTGAGCAGGGGCTTGTCGTAAAAGCCCACCGCGTCGAGGTCCTGGGGGCCAATCCCGGCTTCCTTCAGGACGTATTTGATGGCTCGGGAGGGGAAGCCGGAGTCGTGCTTCTTGCGGCTGAGGCGCTCCTCCTGGCAGGCCGCCACGACCTGTCCGTCGCGCAGGAGCGCGGCCGCGGAGTCGTGGTAGAAGCAGGAAATGCCGAGGACGTTCATCTGGTCAGAACTGGTGTCGGACAGCCGCCTCGGGCCCCAAGGGGTTGGGCTCGTGCGACCGCCAGAAAGTGGGCTCAGGCCCCAAGGCTCGATCGAGGGGGTCCCGGCCGAACCAGTGTACGGCCAGACTGATGGGGCCCACGGAGAGGAGATAGACGACGGACAGGAGGACGCCGGTCCAGACCGAGCCCACCGCCTCGAAGGTGGCCTTCCAACGGGCATAGGCCCGAGACCGGGGGGCGAAGCGGCGCAGGGCCAGCTCCGCCAGGACCACGACCGTGGCCAGGGTCAAGAGCTTCCACCGCGTGGGCAGGCGGGCGAGGTCGGTGAGGGCTTCGAAGACGCTCAAGGAGATCAGAACCCCCAAAAACAGCCTCCAATGATAACGGCGGAGGCGGGAGGGGTCAATGCGCGGGCGGGCAAGCGGTATAATCCGGGCAGATGTCCCGGGATAAGCGCGAGGAGACCCCGCGGGCCCCGCTGGAGCCCCGGACCGACTTTCTGCGCGGGCAGCTCCGTCAGTGGATGGAGGAGGTGGCGGCGGCCGGCAAGACCGCCGACCTCTTCGAACTGGAGATGTGGCTCCAGAGCTTCGAGCGCTTCTTCCACATCAAGAACCAGCCCCTCTCGGAAAAGGAGACCAAGCAGCTCGCCCTCCGGAACTGGTCGGAGGAGCTGCGACTCGTCGACAACGTGATCCTGCGGGTGGTGCACCTCTGCACCGCCATCCTCACCGAGGAGCAGGTCAACCTCACCCGCTTCGACCAGTACATCGAGAGCTACCTCAAGAAGGACGAGGACGTCGATCCCTACGTGGAGAAGCTCATCCGCCAGGCCACCCCGGAGGCGGGTCTGACCCTCCTGCGCGAGTCCTTCGAGGACATCCACATCATGCTCACCGACCTCGTGAAGCTCTCCCGCTTGCCCTTTACGAGCTTCAGCGCGGTGGGCAAGATCCTCTACCGTGAGATCCGTCGCAGCCACCTCCTGGCCCTCCTCATCGATAAGAAGTTCAAGCCCATCCACGACCGGGTCACCAACCCCGCGGTGGCGGCCACCATCCGGGGCATCGGGAGCCCGCTCGAACGCAAACAGGCGGCCAAGGTATTCCTGGAGCTCTTCCGCCTTCTGCACTACCTCGAGTACGCGAACCCCGAGCGTAGCGGGGAGGAGGATCTGCGCAACACAATCCTGATCTTCTCCCTCATCACCTCGGAGACGCGGTTGCTCTTGGGCTACATCGAGAAACGGGTGTTGAGGAGCCTCGAGGCCGGGCAGCTGCTACACCAACTCTACGACTCCTTCGTATACTGCATCCCCCTCGAGCTCAAGAAAGTCATCAACACCGAGCTCCTA
Organism: Vicinamibacteria bacterium; assembly: GCA_035570235.1. NCBI lineage: Bacteria > Pseudomonadati > Acidobacteriota > Vicinamibacteria > Vicinamibacteria bacterium. Next base: position 25,191 of record DATMML010000062.1, read on the forward strand.
GACATCTCGGTCGCCCGGCAAGCCGATACTATCCGGACGCGGGTGGAGAACAGCCACGGAATCCTGAAGGACTGCTTCCAGCAGTCGGTGGTCCAGCTGGCCCAGGCCTTCGACGAGAAGGTGGAAGGGAGCGACATCTTCCCCGATTTCACGGCCAAGCTGGAGCAGTCCGTGCGGCTGCGCGATGGCTTGGCCAGGCTGGTCAAGGCCCTCCGCGAGTTCCAGGAGCGGAAGGATCCCGCCTCCGCGGTGAGGATGAAGGAGGAGATCTCGACCTTCTACGACCACAACATCAAGTACCTCATGTACCGGGACTGGTCCGGTTTCGAGCTGTTCTTCATCGAGATTCTGAAGTGCCCCAGCCTGCCCGCCCTCCAGCTGATCGGCCACCGCTTCGAGACCTTTCTCATGACCCTGTTCCGCGAGGTGCAGAAGCGGTCCATCCTGCAGAACGTCCCCCTGGACGAGGAGCTCAGGGGGATCGAGGCCCCCGCCTGAGCTCGGCTGGCCCCCTCCGGGGCGAATCTGCTAAACTCCCTTAACTGAACGCGATGAGCGCGGACAAGAACCCCTTCGCTAAGTTCCTGAACCACTTCACCAAAGGGACGGTCCTCTTCCACGAGGGAGACGAGGGGGAGGACATGTACATCATCCAATCCGGCCGGGTGGCCATCAAGAAGAAGGTTCCGCACGGAGAGACCACCCTGGCCGTGCTGGAGAAGGGGGACTTCTTCGGGGAGATGGCGGTGCTCGAGCGGATGCCGCGGTCGGCCTCCGCGGAGATGGTGGAGGACGGGGACCTGATCGTGATCGGGAGCGAGATCTTTGGGGACATGATCAAGAGCAACCCCGAGATCGCGGTGCGCATGCTCCGGAAGTACTCGCTCCGGCTCCGCGAGACCACGCGGCAGATCGAGCAGATTGCGGCCGGGGGCGCGGTTCCCGCCGACATGTCCTCGGAAGCCCGGCCGAAGTCCCCCACCTCGGGGACGCTCCAGGCCGAGGCCCTGGCCTATTTCATTTCCCAGTCCACCGGCAACGTATTCCCCGTCTTCAAGAGCGACGCCCTCATCGGCCGCTATGACTCCGTGACCGGCATGAGCCCGGAGGTGGACCTCACCAACGAGGACCAGAGCCGCAACATATCGAGGCGTCACGCTCGGCTGGTCATCAAGGAGGGGAAGCACTTCGTGGCGGAAGAGATCGGGACCATGAACGGGACGTTCCTGAACGGCCAGAAGCTGGCCAACGGCGTGCTTACCCCCGTCAAGGACGGCGACGAGCTGGTCCTCTGTCGCCTCGCGCTCACCTTCAAGACTCCCGCGGCTCGCTGAGCCATCGGGGCCCCCCCGCGCCTAGCCGGCGGCGAGGCGCCGGGCCTCGATCTCCTTGCGGATGACCTCGGCGTTGGGGGGCAGGAGCCGCTTGTTGCGGCACTCGTCGAGCGCGATCAGCGTCATGCGGTCGACGGTGACCTGATCGCGGGCGGTGGGGAGGAGGTCGTCGAGGGCGGCGGTGAGGGCGGCCTCGGTCAGGGCGGTGCCGCCGCCGCGGAGGGCGAACCGCCAGGCGGTGGTCAGCGCCAACTCGATGTCGCTTCCCGTGAAACCCCCCGTGCGCCGCGCGAAAGGAGCGTAGTCGGCGATGGTGGAGACGAGCTCGTGCTTGCGCACCGTTACCTCGAAGATCTGCCTTCGTGCCTCCTCGTCGGGCATGAGGATCGGGATCTTGATGTCGGTCCGGCCGGAGCGCCGCATGGCGGTATCGATGAGGTCGACGCGGTTGGTGATGTCGATGCGCAGGACCCGGCCCCGAAGCCCGCTGTCCCCCCAGAAGGCGAAGGCAGAGGCCCGCATGCGCTCGGTGACCCCCGAGTCTCCCGAGCCTTGGTCCCGACTGCCCCCTTCGGCCTGGTCCGATTCGTCCACGATCACGACCACGGGGGCTAGGGCGCGGATGGCGGCGAAAGCCTTCTCCTGGTTTCGCTCCGACTGGCCTACGTACATCTGGCGCAGGGGGCGGAAGCGGACGCAGAGCATGCCGCACTCTCGGGCGAAGCACTCGGCCAGGTAGCTCTTGCCCGTGCCGGGGGGCCCCATGAGGATGATCCCCATGGGGGCGGCGGAGGTGAGACCGCGGCGCATGATGTCGGCCACTTCCTTCAGCTCCCGGGTGGCGTGCTCCAACCCGCCCACCGCGGAAAGGTCGTGCTTGGGCTGCAGGATCTCCAGCACCTCCCCGTATTCCTGCTTGAGGAGGTCGATCTTGCGGTCCACGATCGAGGAGCGGCCGAGGGGTGCGGGCCCGCCCCGCGCCCGCTGCAGGATGTCTTCCATCTGCACCAGGGCCAGGCCACCCGTCTCCGCGGCCAACTCCTCCGGGCTCAGCGTCCAGGTGACCTCCGGGTAGGAGTCCTTGAGGTGGCGGGCGAACTCCGTCCGGGCGGGAAGTTCTGGCCGCGGCACCGCCACCACTTCCGCCCCCGATGTACCGGAGTAAATTTCCTCCGAGACATCGCCCGCCGCGGGGGCGATGAGGAGGACGAGGGGCCGGCGGGTGGCGACCTTGGGGTCGGAGGCCCAGCGGGCGAGCATGGTCACCGTCTGGCGCTCGGTTCCGGAAGCGGGCCCGGAAGGCGCGAGGTTATGGACGTAGTCGAGCAGGATGGCGACCGACCCCGGGGCGCCACGGTCGCTGGCCAGAAGGGCGTCCAGCAGGAGCATGGCCCGGGCGGGATCCGCGGGGAGGGGACCGGCCTTCAGACCCAGCACCCGCCGGAACTCCTTCTCCCGGGCGGGATCCGGGAAGACGAGACCCTTGGACACCTCGTAGGAGACGACCACGGCCCGGCGGGCGGCCAACCGGCGCAGGCCGTCGGCGAGGGGGAGGTACCCGGGCCCGAAGGACTGGAGGTCGCGTACGTTGCCGTGAAGCAGGAAGAGGTGGCTGGCCCCTGAGTGGTAGCGGTCGAGCAGGCCCCCGCCGAGCCAGTCGGGGATGCGCATGGTCTTCATGGCGTCAGCCGGAGGGCGTGCAGGCCTCGCGCGCTCCCGACCACCAGGGTGTCCCCGTCCACGGCCGGAGAGGACTCCGTCCCCTCCGGGCAGAGGGAAGCACGCGCGAGGACGCGGCCCGCCCCGTCCAGGATGTAGAGATCCCCGTCGGTGGAGCCGATCAGGAAGCGATCGCCCACGGCCAGGGGCGAGGAGACCACGGGGCCACGGGTCGCGACCTGGAAAACGGGCTCTCCGGTGGCGAGGGTCAGGCCGTAGACGCGGCCATCATGGCAGCCCACGACGCAGAGCTCGCCGGAGAGACAGGCCGAGGAGTAGACGGTCTGGCCCAGTTCGCGCGTCCAGGCCACGGTGCCGTCGGTCAGCCGGACCGCGGCCAGGCGCCCGGAGAAGGCGCCCACCACCGCCACCTCCTTGCCGACCGCCGGGGTCGCGCGTACGCGCGCGCCGAGGGCGCAGGACCACAAGAGCGTGCCCTGCTCGGGGTCAAGCGCGCAGAGGCTGCCCTCGTCGCTTCCCACCAGGATCCGTCCCCCCGCCTCGGCCGGAGACGAGAAGACCGCCCCCAGCTTGCGCTTCCAGAGGGGCTTGCCCTTCGAGGCGTCCAGGGCCACCACCGCCCCCGCGTCCTTGCCTTCCACGACGCCCACGAATACCCGCTCTCCCCAGGGCAGAGGTGAAGAACGGACCAGCCGGCCGAGCTTGACACGGTAGGTCTCGAGGCCATGCACAATGTCGACGCCCACGACCTCGCCGTCGTCCGTTCCCACATGGAGGACCTGCTGGGCGAGGGCGGGGGAGGACTCGAGGGCCGTCCCCAGCCGCATCTCGTGGATCCGACGGCCTCCCGCTCGGTCCAGGAAGAGGAGCCGCCCGTCGGGAGCCGGGGTCAGGACCAACCGGGATGTCAGCACGGGAGAGCCGACCACGCTGCCCACGGCCGCCTCCCAGAGGGGGGTCACGCCAGCCCGCGGGACAACCGCCGTCCGGGCCCCGGTACGCCCGGGATCTCCGCGGAACAGGGGCCAGGGAGGCGGGAGATCGGCCTCGGGGGAGAGGGCGGCGGAAAGCGCCTCCACCGCAGCGGAGGCGGTGGGGAAGCGGCCGTCCGGGCGGGGGGACGTGAGCCCGGCCAGCACGGCCCGGCGGGCCAGGGTGGAGAGGGGGGTGGGGGGCGGCCCGTCCAGGCGCCACGAGACTTCGGGCTCCTCGCCGGTGGCCAAGGAGTGCAGCAGCGCTCCCAGACACAGGAGGTCCTCCGCCGCATCTCCCTCCGGACCCCCGCCATCCAAACGCGGACGGCCGTCGATCATGGGTACCGCGGCGGGCTCGAGGGAGGGGTGGCGGGGGGGGGAGGCGGCGTGGGCTCTCGTCAGCTCCGTGGCCAGGTCGCGCCCGAGGGCAAAGACGGCGTCCTCGGGCAGGCGGGCGGTGAAGTTGCGGGTGACGCGGCGAAGGTGGTCTTCGAGGAGCTCAGTCGCCATGTGCGCGGATTATACCAACGGGGTTCAGGGGGACCCTCGGGGATCCGCACGGCCGATCTTCCAAGCTGAAGTCACGGCTGGGCCTTCCCGCGTTCCGCAGTATGCGAAAATCGGATCGCGGGCCGGGGCGGCTGCGGAGAGCCTCCGGGCGCGGTGAGTGCGCGCCTTGTGTTTGTTCGGGGTCAACGGTAGGATCCTCTCGCCCTCCCCCATATGAAGTTCCCCGGTAGCAAACTCCTCCACCAATGGGACCTCTCGGTCCGGCAGCTCTCGCTCGACGACCTGTTGAAGTCCTGCCGACAGGCCGGCTTGACCGGCCTCGCGGAGATCAAGCTCCCGCAGGGGGTGGGGCTCATCTTCTACTACTTGGGGGCGGAGGTGAACGCGCTGTACCGCGAGGGAGCGGTGGGACTCAACGGGCCGGTCGCGCTCGACCAGCTTCGGGCCAAGGTGGGCGGCGAATCCGGTTTCATCTCCGTTTACGAGCTCCCCCTCGATATGGCCCACCTGCTCCGGGGCATCGCGAACCGCCAGCGTCTCAAAGAGAAGGTAGGCGACCGGTCCGATCTCGTCGAGCTGCTCTATCACTTGGAAAAGGCCGAGCACACGGGAACGCTGGAGATCGAGACCCGGGCCGGAGCGGCCATGGTCCTGCTCGTGCGGGGCCGGGCCTCGAACATCTACTGGGAAAGCCGGGAGGGCCTCACCCTCGAGAAGGGCGAAGCCCGGCAGAAGTTGGAGGATGCTCTCGACAAGGGCGACGGGACCACGCTCTTCCTCTCCCAATTCTCGCGCGACGTGTGGAAGTCTCGCCACGAAGTCGGGGAGACGGCCACGCGGAGCCGACTCAATCGCCGGGAGGAGCGAGCGGCGCCCACCGACCAGATCGCGGCCGAAGAGGCCGCCCTACGCAAGCGAGTCTTGGACGAGCTCTCGGGCCAGGTGCCCGCCCTCCTCCAGGCGTTCATCTTTGATCTGATGACGGGTGCGGTCTTCACACGCACGGGGCGCGGCGCAGCCGACATCCGCGTGGCCTCCTTCGCCGAGCAGGTCCCGGGCCTCAGCCTGTACCTACGCAACCTGTTGAGGGTGGACGAGGCCGAGGAGCCCCTGGAGTCCCTCGAGCTCGTCACGGGGAGCCTCTCGATCCTGGTGGGGGTGGTGTCGGAGGCCGAGGAGGCCATCGCCGTCCTGGCCGACCGATCGCAACCCACCTCCCTGATCCGCCCTGCCCTCACCCGGGCCGTCCAGGCCTACTCCGCCCAACTCCATCCCTCCCGCACCAAGGTCGTGGTCTGAATCAGCCGACGAGGACGGCCCCGCCGTTCACGGAGAGGATCTCGCCGATCAGGTAGGAGGCCAGGTCGGAGGCCAGGAAGGCCACCGGCCCCGCGATCTCCTGGGGCGTACCCGGCCGGCCGAGGGGAATGGGGCGGACGGCGGCCGCGGCCTCCGGCCCCGTGAGGGCGTCGCGCGTCATGTCCGTCAACACCCACCCCGGCGCCACCCCGTTGACGCGGATGCCATGGGGGGCCAGCTCGGCCGCCAGGGACTTCGTGAAGGAGAGGAGCGCGCCCTTGGTGGCGGAGTAGTGCGAGTAGTGGGCTTCGCCGCGCTGGCCGGACGTGGAGGCGATGGTGATGATGACGCCCGAGCGGCGCGGGATCATGACGCGGGCCGCATGGTGGCAAACCCCGTAGGCTCCACCCAGGTTGACGCGCACCGTCTCCTCCCACTGCTCGGCGGTCATGGCGTCGATGGAGGCGCGCTTCCAGATCCCGTGATTCACGACCAGAATGTCGAGACCCCCGAGGCGGGCCTCCGCCTCCGCCACGAGGTGCCCGGCCTCGGAGGGCTGGGAGACGTCGGCGGGGATGGCGTGGGCCTCGCCCCCAATCGCCTCGACCGCCGCCACCGTCTCCAGGGCCGCGGCCTTGTCGCGGTGGTAGTTCACGACCACCCGGGCCCCCAGGCGCGCAAAGAGCACGCAGATCGCCCTCCCGATGCCACGGCTTCCTCCCGTGACCAGGGCCGCTTTCCCCGACAGCGTGAGCATGGCGAGGGGGACCGTACGCCGGTTGCGGCCGCGGAGTCAACCGAAACCGCGTTTCGGCCTAGAATGCCCAGGGACTATTGATGCCGTTCATCACCATCGAGGGGATCGAAGGGAGCGGGAAGAGCACGCAGGCCCGGGCCCTGGCCGCGGGCCTGGGCCCGGAAACGCTCGTGACCCATGAGCCGGGGGGGACGGCCATCGGCCGCCTGATTCGCAGCGTGCTCCTGGACAACCGAAATCAGGCGATGGTTCCGGTCACAGAATTGCTGCTCTACTTCGCAGACCGGGCCCAGCACGTCGCGGAGCGGGTTCGGCCCGCCCTGGCCGAGGGGCGCAGCGTGATCTCGGACCGATACGTGGACTCCTCTCTGGCCTACCAGGGCTACGGGCGCGGCCTGTCCCTCCCGGCCATCCGGGCGGTGGCCGAGGTGGCGACCGGCGGCCTGTGGCCCGACCTCACGATCTTCTTGGACGTCTGCGTGGAGACGGGCCTGGCTCGAGTGGGGAAACGGGGTGTCCACGACCGCCTCGAGTCTGAGGTTCGGGAATTCCACGAACGCGTGCGGACGGGTTACCTCGCCCTTACGGCCGAGGATCCCCGGCGTTGGGTGCGAGTGGACGGCGAGGGAACGACGTCGGAGGTGAGCGAGCGCCTGCGGGCCGCGGTGGATTCGCGGGGGCTCTTCGCCGTGAGGGACCGTGGGCTTCGCTAAGGTCATCGGTCACGACCACGTCAAGCAACTCCTCTCGCGGGCGCTCCGTCAGGGGCGGCTGCCCCCTGCCCTCCTCTTCGCGGGTCCGGAGGGAATCGGCAAGAAAACGCTGGCCTTGACGGCGGGTTGGGCTCTGGTTTGTCTGCGGCAGGACGGTGATTCCTGCGGGGTTTGCCCGGCCTGCAGCCGCGCCGAGCGTGGCATCCACCCCGACTCGACCCTGATCGAGCCCGCCACCGCCGCCATCAAGATTGATCAGGTCCGCGACGCCGTGCGCGCGATCGCGGACCGTCCCTTCGAGGCCCGGGCGCGGGTGGTAGTGATCGATGACGCCCACCTCATGACGGAGCAAGCGGCGAACGCGCTCCTCAAGAGCCTGGAAGAGCCGCCCCCCACCTCCCACGTCTTCCTGGTCACCGCCGCGCCGCAAGCCCTGCCCGCGACCATTCGCTCGCGTTGTCAGGTGCTCCGCATGGGCGCCCTCCCCGCCCGCGTCCTGGAGGCACATTTGCAGAGTGCGGTCGGGCTCTCGTCCGAGGAGGCGCGGCTGCGCGCCTCCCTGTCCGAGGGGAGCCTGGGCGCGGCCCTGGCGTTCGAGTCCAAGGCTTACCGTGCGTTGCGTGAGGACCTGCTCGCCCTTCTGGAAGCGCTCCCCAGATGGGGACCCCTGGAGCGCATGGCGGCGGCGGAGAAGCTCGATCAGGAAGACGACGCCGCTCTGGCCTTGACCGCCTTGCGGTCGTTGCTGCGGGACACGGCCGCCCTGCGCACGGGCGTGGCTCCGGAGCGGCTCCTGAACGCGGATGCCGCCGACCGCCTGGCGGGATTGGCGGCGGGTCCGGTCGGCGAACGGGCCGCATTGTTGGCGGAGGCGGCAGGGGAGACCCGGGAGGCTCTACGCGGGTATGCGAACAAACTCCTTTCCATGGACCTACTGCTGGAAGCGCTAGCCGGCTGACGTTGCGCCCAGCCTCGCGCTTATGCTAGAAAAGGATCAAGGATCCCCCCGATTGTCTGGAACTACCGCGAGCCCGGCTCATGGGAGCCATCGGGCTTGGCTGGACGAGCAGGAGGCGGGTGACGATGAACCGCAAGCTAATCCGACCCGACCTGACCGAGATCAAGGAGCAGTTCCAGACCACCAAGGCCTACCGCCAGCGCAAACCTACGCCCCCCGAGCAGACCAACGCCGAAAGCTTCTACTACTTGAAGCAGATGACCAACAAGACGCGCATGGTCATTGTGTTGAAGGACGGAGAGGAGCTCCGCGGCACGATCGAGTGGTACGACAAGTCGGCGCTCAAGGTCCACCGCCCGGATGCCCCTAACATCCTCCTCCCCAAGGACAACATCAAGTACATGTACAAGGAGAACGAGGATAAGGCGCTGGATTCGGACTGACCGCTTTCCCTTCAGTTCCAGTCGTTGCAAGGAGTTGCCCCTCGCCAGAGCCGTGGCCGGATGGCCCCTGGGAGGCCTCCAAACCGCCCTCAGTCGCCACTTTGTCGCCACTCCACGGGGAAGAGGCCGCGGCGAGCCTGTTGACGGCGTCTTCGACCTTCACCGGCAGCCAGGAGCCGTACACGTCCACCGTCATCTGGATCGAGCTGTGCCCCATCTGCTGCATGACGTAGGCGGGGGAGACCCCTGCGGCGACCAGCTGCGACCCGAAGCTGTGGCGCAAGCTGTGGGGCGTGAAGTGCAGTGGGAGGTCGGCGGCCTTGAGGCAGCGGGCCATGGCATTGCGGACCCGCTTGACAACCCGAGCTTCGGCTTTGCGGTCGGGGTTGTCGCCGAACTCCGGGAACAGTACCCAGGGCGAGAGAGTCTCGCCTTGGCGGAATGCCTCCTCGCGGCAGTAGGAGAGTAGGTCAGCCAGCACGTCCCGAAGCGGGTCGGCCATGTCCACCTCACGGGTGGTGTCCGTCTTCGTCGTACCGCCGAACTGCCGGTCCACCCTGAGCTTTCCTGGCTCGAGGCTCACAGCCTCCCATCGAAGGCCCAGGGCTTCGCCTAGGCGGACGCCCGCCCAGGCCATGACGGCGAAGACGGGGAACATGTCAGGGGCCTTCACCAGGACGGCGGCCAGGAAGCGAGCGAGCTGCCCCGCGTCGAGCGCCTTGATCTCTCCGCGGTCTTTCTTCCCCCGCAAGCCTAGCCCGAGCTTCTTGCCAAGCTTCTGGAGCGGGTTTGCCCGGATGAGCTGGTCCTCCACCGCCTCGCTCAAGACGGCGTTTATCGTCCCGAGGAGGTGCCGGACGGTTCCCCGGGTGAGCTTCCTGCGGCCCACGAAGCCACGCCGCTGACCCTGGACGCTCACATTTGGATCCGCGAGCTTCCGCGTGAGTAACTCCTTGACCATCGGGCGGGTGATCTCCCGGACCTTCTCTCGGCCGAGGTGGGGAACAATGTGCCGACGCAGCGCTCCTTCGTATCTCTCGAGGGTCTTTGGCTTGATACCCCTCGCTTCGCAGGAACGAAGGAAGCGCACTGCGTACTCCACGAGGGGGATGTCGGGGTCAACGGCTGGCCGCGTGGCAGACTGCGCCTGGATGACGGCTTCGGCCAAATGTGCCTCGGCCTCCGCCCGGGTATCGAACGCGTAGACGTGCCGGCGACCGAACCCATCGCGGTAGTCGGTCGCCCACCGGCCACGCCACTTCTTTACGCAGCCCATTAGCGACTCTTCTTACGGTTTCGTTTAGAGGCGGTCAGGAGTCGGATCAGCTTTCCGGTGGTCGGGCGGATGCCCATCGCGCCCGTCTCCCACTTGCTCACCGCGATGGCGTGTACGCCGACCAGCTCCGCGAACTCGGGTTGCGACATGCCGAGCGCCTTGCGGATCTGCCTTACTTCCGAGCCCGTCACAGCCCAATGTTAGGTTGACGCTAAGTCCAGCGTCTAGCTGTTTCGTCTCGCGCTCGGCTAGCCAGGAGACGAGCGACGAGCGGCGCACGCGAACGTACTTTCCGTCGCCGCGGCGCTTGACGCCGCCCCGGCTCGTTTTCTCGATTCCAGGAAGGCGAACGGTGGGGATCCGCCCCTGCCGGGCCAGTTCGTAGGCGTAGGAGGTGGAGACGCCGAGGACCGCTGCAACCTGAGGCAGGGTCAAGGCGCGGTCCTCCGGATGGTCCTGGGTGGGGGTTGGGGTCCCCGGTACGACGGGGACCAGGGCGGCCATCCGGGCGGCGATCGCCATGGCGAGGATGGGTAGCTCGTCGATGCGGGCCTGCTCAACGACGGCGAGCCGCTCCTGGGCGGATTCCATCGGGCTTGTACGGGCTGCAAAGGCACTAGCCACGTCTCTAGCCTCCTGCAAACGTGACGCCAGGGCAGAAACTGCGCTCCTCCCCGCAAGTCCTTTATCCACGGGCGACCCTGATGTTTGGGTTTCTCTCTTTTGAGAGAAAACTGTCGGTTGGACTCAGATTTGAGAATGGGAAGATAGGGCCCTTGAGGCTTCGCCGTCATGTAGGGAGCGCACGCTCACGCCGCACGTCCCGCGCCTTCCAGATCTCGTAGATGACCGGGTAGACGAGCAGCTCCATCAAGAACGACGTGAAGATCCCACCGATCATGGGGGCCGCGATCCGCCGCATCACGTCCGATCCCGTGCCCGCTGACCACATGATCGGCACTAGGCCCATGAACATGACCGCCACCGTCATCACCTTGGGCCGCAGCCGCTTGACCGCCCCCTCGACGATCGCCTCCTTGAGGTCCTCGGGGCTCCGCATGCGGCCCTCGCGCTGCGCCTGCCCGTAGGCGAGGTCGAGGTAAAGAAGCATGAAGACGCCCGTCTCGGCGTCCACGCCCAGGAGCGCGATCAGGCCCACCCACACGGCGATCGATACGTTGTACCCGAGGTACCAGATGAAGAGGATCGCGCCCACGGCCGAGAAGGGAACCGCCAGGAGGATGATGAGCGTTTTCGCGATGGAGCCGGTGTTGAAGTAGAGGAGGAGGAAGATGATCACAAGGGTGAAGGGGACCACGACGAGCAGCCGCTGCTTCACGCGGAGCATGTACTCGTACTGGCCGCTCCAGAGTAGTTGGTAGCCCGGCGGGACCTTGACCGTGGACTCCACGACCTTCTTGGCGTCCTCAACGTAGCTGCCGAGGTCGCGCCCGGCCACGTCGACGTACAAGCGGCCGGCTTTGAAGCCTTCCTCGTTGTTGATCATCGGAGGGCCCGTCTGGAGCTCGATCGAGGCGAGCTCTTCGAGGGGGACCTGGGAACCGGCCGGTGTGGGCACCAGAACCCGCCGGAGCTTCGGGAGGTCGTCGCGCAGCTCTCGCGCGTAGCGGACATTCACGGGATAGCGCTCGCGCCCCTCGACCGTGGTCGTGATGTTGTTCCCCCCGATGGCCGACTCCAGGATATCGTTCACGTCCCCGACCGAAAGGCCGTAGCGCGCCGCCTCCTGGCGGTTCACCTTGAAGTCTAAGTAGTAGCCGCCGGTGACGCGCTCGAAGAAGGCGCTCCGTGTACCAGGGACCTGCTGGAGCACTTTTTCCAGCTCCAGCCCTATGCGCTCGATCGTCTGGAGGTCTGGGCCCAGGACCTTGATGCCCACCGGTGTGCGCACCCCGGTCGTGATCATGTCGATCCGCGTCCGGACGGGGAACAGCCACGCGTTGGCGAAGGACGGGATCTGGACCCGCCGGTCCATCTCGTCGATCAGGTCCTCCCACCCCAGGCGCCTTTCCTCGGGCCAGATCGGACGGAGCAGGACCCTCACGGGCTCCGGAGCCCAGGATGAGTACCAGCGGTCCTGCTTGTGCGTCCGCCACTCCTTCTCCGGCTTCAAGACCACCGTGGTTTCGACCATGCTCATCGGGGCCGGGTCGGTGGAGGTCTCGGCCTTCCCGACCTTGCCGAACACGCTCTCGACCTCGGGGAAGCTCCGGAGCAGCTTGTCCTGGATCTGGAGATACTTCGCCGCCTCGGTCACCGAAATCCCCGGCAGCGTTATGGGCATGTAGAGAATCGTCCCCTCGTTGAGGGGGGGCATGAACTCCGAGCCCAGGGAGAGGAAGACGGGAACGGTAAGAGCCATGACCAGCACAGCCACCAGGATCGTCGTGTAGCGGTGGCGCAGGACGAAGAGGAGTGCGGGGTGGTAGACGGCCATGAGCGCACGGCTGATCCACGTCTTCTCCTCGGGCTCCATCTTGCTGACCACCAATTTGGTGGCTGCGGACGACAGCCACCGGGGCCGGAACCGGAAGGGCTTCATGCGCGTCATCAAGAGCCGTAGGACCGGATCCAGCGTGATCGCCAGGACGGCCGCGACCGAGATGGCGGTGTTCTTCGTGAAGGCGAGCGGCTTGAAGAGCCGCCCCTCCTGGGCCTGCAACGCGAAGATGGGGAGGAAGGCGACCGCGATCACGAGGAGGGAGAAGAACGAGGGGCCGCCCACCTCCTTGACCGCCTGGATGATCACCTCGCGGTAGTCCCCGGGCCGGCCGGCGGTCTCCCACTTCTCGAGCTTCTTGTGGGTCTGCTCGACGACCACGATGGCGGCGTCCACGAGGGCGCCAATCGCGATGGCGATCCCGGAGAGCGACATGATGTTCGAGGTGAGGTCCGAGGCGTACATGGGGATGAAAGAGATGACGACGGCGATGGGGATCGTCACGATGGGGATGGCCGCGCTGGGCAAGTGGCGGAGGAACAGGAGGATCACCAGGCTGACGATGAGGAGCTCCTCAATCAGGGTGTGGACGAGGGTCTCGATCGACCGCCGGATGAGGTCCGAGCGGTCGTAGGTCGTGACGATCTCCACTCCTTCAGGAAAGCCCGGCTTCACCTCCGCGATCTTGGCCTTCACGCGCTCGATCACGCCCAGGGCGTTCTGGTGGTGGCGGACGATGACGATGCCACCGGTGACCTCCCCCTGGCCGTTCAGCTCCGCCACGCCGCGGCGCATGTCGGGTCCCAGGGCGACGGTGGCCACGTTTCGCACGAGGATGGGCGTCCCGTTTTTGTCGGTCCCCACCGGTAAGTCCTGGATGTCCCCGAGGGACTTGATGTAGCCGCGTCCCCGGACGAGGTACTCCTTCCCTGTGAACTCCACGACTCGGCCGCCGACATCGCTGTTACTCCGGCGGATGACCTCGATCACGCGGTTAAGAGGAACGCCAAACGCCAGGAGTCGGTTCGGGTCCACGTTGACCTGGTATTGCTTGACGAAGCCACCCACGGTAGCGACCTCGGCCACGCCGGGGACCGAGGACAGCCAGTAACGCACGTACCAGTCGTTGAAGGAGCGCAGCTCGGCGAGGTTGTGGCGGCCACTCCAGTCGACGAGCGCGTACTCGAAGGCCCAGCCGACACCAGTCGCGTCGGGTCCGAGAGTCGGGGAGACCCCCTCCGGCAGCTTCCCCTTGATCTTGTCCATGTACTCGAGGACCCGGGAGCGGCCCCAATAGATATCCGTCCCCTCGTCGAAGATCACGTAGACGTAGGAGAACCCGTAATCCGAGGCGCCCCGGACGACCGAGACGTGGGGACCCGCCAGCATGGCGGAGACGATCGGGTACGTGACCTGGTCCTCAACGATGTCAGGGCTGCGCCCAGGCCACTCGGTGTAGATGATGACCTGCGGGTCCGAGAGGTCCGGGATGGCGTCGAGGGGCACGTGGCGGATGGAGTAGATCCCGCCCGCGACCGCGAAACCGGTCAGAAGGAGGACGAGGAACTTGTTCCGCGCCGACCACTCGATGATGGCATTGATCATGTTGCTACCTGGCAGTCACAGTAGTCTCGGCGGTGCCGACGACCTGCCCGCCCCTGACCACGGTCACGGTCGTCGCGAAGCTCCACGCGATGGGCAGGTTCACCTCGCCCGCATACTCGCCCGGGCCGGCCTCGCGCAGGGCTGCCTTCACGTCCACCTGGGCCATCCCCATCATCTGGGGCATGAAGAAGCGGATCGATACGTCCGCGCCCTTGATGGCTTGCCCAGACGCGTCGGCAAGCTTCACGTGCACACGGTTGCGCCCGACGCGCGCAGGCGAGGGATCGGTCGAGACATCGGCTGAGATCTGTGGTGCCGCGCCGGCGGGCTGACCCTCCGCCGTGGAGGGCTTCCCCATGGCGTCGAAGGCGCCCTTCAGCCGACTCTCGGAGTCGAGAATGAAGTTCGCTGCCGTTACCACTCGCTCCGTTTCGCGTAGGCCATCCGCTATGACCCTTCCCGCGGAGACCTCCACGCCCGCCCTCACCTCGCGGGGCTCGAGGTAGCCCTCCCCCTTATCGACGAAGACATACTGCTTCGCGCCCGTGTCCATGACGGCGTCCTTCGGAACCACGAGCCGCTTGCCCAGGTCGCGCCGCAGGCTCACGTTCACGAAGGTCTCGGGTTTGAGCGCGAGGTCGGGGTTCGCAAACTCCATGCGGATCTCCACCGTGCGCGTTTTGGGATCGAGGACGGGGGATACGAAAGTCACTTTGCCGAGCAGGGGCCTCCGGTCCGCTTCGTACGGGAACGTGGCCTCCCCGTCCTGGCCCACGCGGACGTGCGGCAGCTCGTACTCGTAGACCTGGGCGAGCACCCAGACCCGCGAGAGGTCCACGATCGTGTAGAGGTCTAGTTCCGGGGTGACCGTACGGCCGTGATGATAGGCCGCGCGCTCGGTCACGATCCCGCTGACCTGGGACGCGATCGTCACCGTGCGCGAGACCTCGCCCCGCTTCTCTAGGGCCTCGATCTGAGCGGGCGTGATGTCCCACAGCTCGAGCCGCCGGCGGGTGGCAGAGAGGAGCTCGCGTGAGCCCTCTGATACGCGCTCGAACGAGCTGGTCGCCAGCTCCTTCTGCGCGCGCAAGGAGAGGAGGTACTCTTCCTGCGCGGCCACGAGGTCTGGGCTGTAGATCGTGAAGAGCGGCTGTCCCTTGCGCACGCTGGCACCCACGAAGTTGACGAAGACGTCCTCGATCCAACCCTGCACCTTGGTGTGGACGTGGGCGATCTGCGTCTCGTCGTAGGCGACCTTGCCGACTGCACGGATCTCGACGATCGCCGGGAGGAGGGTGGCCTCGGCGAACTTGACGCCGATCTGCTGCTGGCGCTCGGGAGCGATGCGGATCGTGGGCCCGGTACCGGTGCCGGCGCTTGTGGAGTTGGCGTTCGGAGCGCCAGTCCTTCCAGGCGTCTCCACCTGAGTCGCCGACGGCCCCCCCGAGGGTGCCTCCAGAGGCACCAGCTTCATGCTGCAGATCGGGCAGTTGCCGGGGCGGTCGGACTGGTAGTGGGTGTGCATGGGGCAGTAGTAGGTCGCTTTGCCTTGGGCGGTCGACGACCCGCGGGACGGAGAGGAACAGCCGTGGATCCAGGCAATGCCAGGCCCGACGGCAGCGATGACTGCGACGAGGGCGACCGCGAGCCGCCGGCGTCCCCGGGGACGATCAGGAGCGGGTTGCAGGGTGGTGTCCATGGTCATCTCCCTCTCAGAACGGCTGCCCGGTCACGGCCGAGACGTGAACCGACAGCCGGGCCAGGGCCTTCTCGTGCTCTGCGAGCTGCTCGTGATAGGTGAGGTCGTAGTCCAGCAGCCGCCTCCAGTTCGTGACCAGGGTGAGGAAGTCCACCTTGCCCACCTGGTACTGCGCGATAGCCGAATCGAGAGAGAGGCGCGCCTGCTTGAGGATCCCCTCGTCGTAGAGGCGCAGGAGGCGGTCCGCGGTCGAGGCCATGAGAAAGGCGTCGGTTACTTCGTACCGGACTTGCGCCCGGGCGGCCTCGAGGGCGCTGCTGGCGCCACCGAGGTTCTCAGCGGCCTCCTGGATCGCCTTCTTCTGCTTGCGGCCCGCGTAGATCGGCAGCGTCAGCGTGCCACCGTAGCTGTAGTAGGGATTGAAGAAGTGGTCGTCGCGGTTGTGGTACACGAAGCTGAACCCAAGGTCCGGGAGCCTCTCCTTCCGGGCGAGGTCAACCCTCCGCTCGCCCTGGGCCACGAAACGCTCCTGCTCGCGGAGGAGCGGCGACTCCTCCTGGGCCCGGGTCAAGACTTGTTCGAGGCTTGCTTCGAGTGCCGTCTTGAGAACGGATCCGGGACGGCCGAAAGGGACCGGGTCGGTCCTGTACAGAAGGCGCGCCAGGACCGCCTCGACCACGCTCCGCCGCTGCACTAGGAGGCTGCGCCGCTCCTCCAGGCGGGACAGCTCCAACTCGGCGTCGAGCACGTCCTGCTGCGTGGCCTGGCCCACGGAGTAGCGAGCCCGGGCGACCTTTACGAGCTGGTCCAGGAGCTGAAAGTTCCGCTCGACGATGGAGAGACCCGCGTGGACCGCGTAGAGGTCGAAGTAGCCTTGGGCCACCTTGGACACAACCAGGCGTCTGACCGCCTCGTAGGCCCACTCGGCCGCCGAGGCTTCCTCCCGGGCGACCTTCTCCCTGAGCCCCCGTTTGCCCGGAAAGGGGATGTCCTGCGAGATCCCGACATAGACTTCGCTGAAGTCGCGCTGACCCAAGCTCTCGAAGGGGACCGGGCTCGCTTCGTTAACGACTCCGTACATCAGCATGGGGTCGGGGAGCGCGCCCGCCTGCGGAACCCGAGCGCGCTTGGCTTCGACCAAGCGACGAGCCATCTGGATCTGGGGGTTCCGCTCCAGCGCCTCGCGGACGAGCGCCGGAAGCAAGACCTCCGAGAACGGCGACTCCTGCGCGGAGAGCGCCGAGGAAGCCCCGACTAGGACAAGGACTGAAAGCACACGACGCATCGCGATCTCCTCCCACGAATCTCAATGAAACGGACGCGCGCCGGGGGAGCGACACCGCTCCCGAAGGCTCAGGTTGGGAAGGGAGGAGTTAGATTCGCAGGATGGAGAGACTGGGAGGCGACAGGTCTTGGGCCGGCTCCCACGGACGGGCGCCTACAGCAACCCCAACTGCGGGTCGCTCCGCGAGGTCGAGTTGAGGAACGAGCGAAAAGGACGGCGGTGCCAACCGGGGTGACTGGTCGACCTTGGCCGCCACGAACCCGCCGCTGGCGGCTGAGGGATGGCAGCAGTCCTCCGTCTTTCCGGGCCGGTTGCAGTTGCTCATGTCGCGCTTGCAACAGGCCATCGTCGCCGCGTCCCCCTCGCCGCAGTAGAGCGCGGCGACCGGGGACCCCATGATACCTATGCCCGTCGCGAGCAGCAGGAAGCGCCGAAACATCGTCACCACGCTATATCGGAGCGGCTGCCGGGTCAATTCCCAGCGTGGGCACCTGCCCCCTTCAGCCGGGGTTCCCGCGGCAAGCGCGGCCGTAACCCAGGCTCGCGAGCGCTTCTGCGGGCATGGTGTCGGTGATCATGTAGAAACGTAGACATCTGGACGCGTGATCGCGTCCTCGAGAGACCGAGGCGGAGGGGCCTGTGGGCGAGGACGAGCAGCGGCGCGAACCGCATATCCTTATCAAATCTGAGAAGGCCCGCCGGCAGTTTCTCGATTTTGAGAAAACTCGCCGCCGCATTCAGCCGTCTCCTGGGCTGTAATCCCTTGTCAGGGCTGGCTTGCTCGGGCTGCCGGCCGCCCCGACGGCCCGGCATACCCCTTGCCCCTCCCCCTCCCCAGGCAGCCAGTAAAAGCAGAAGGCTTCGAATTAGGAGATCCGTGAACCGACGTCGCATTCAGCCCAAGGTCGCGGTCGAGCTTGAGACCGTGAGCCTCCGGCTCCCCGCCCTGCTGGGCCGAGCGGAGGAGCGCTACGCGAAGTGCCTGGGCAGCACCACTGACCTCACCTACGTGACCACCCAGACGATCGAGATCGCCCTACGGGAGGAGGCTGAGCTCCAGAAGACTCTCAGCGCCAGGCCGCCCGCGCCCGCGCCCCCTACGCGACCGGGTGCCGCCGCTGTGCCGACCCAACTGCAGAACGCCGGCGCTCGCGCCGGCGAGACCCGCCCCGAGGGCGTCGTCCCGTCGTGCGCGTGTATTCACGGCCCCCGTCTCTGCCATTCACGGCAGGCCCACTCCCTTAACTCATCGTTAGGAGCGTTCGGAATGCGTCTCGACCCCCACTTGGCCCGAACCACCCACTATTGCAAGTTAAAGCGGGTATACCCACGCCTTCCGCTCCGTGTCCACTCCGCGGTGGCGAAAGGATTTACGGGAAGGAGCTCGGGTAACCCGTTCCGCACGGAGCCTACTGCCGGAGACGCCGTCCGCGACCTCGAATGGAGCGCCGATCGGCTTCGGATCAGGCTCGAAAGCGAGCCGAGTTCCGAGGCCTGGAGGGGGCTGGAATCGCCGGCCCGAAGGCGCGGAAGAAGCGTCGAGCAGTTCCTCCTTGGTGCGCTCGGGGAGGCGTCGTGAGACACACCAAGGAGACTGCGAATACTCGATTCGGCGAAGCCAGACGAGGGTCGAACGGCAGCGGGAATCCGGTTGCGCCCGCTTCCGCGCCAGTCCGGCTTTTGCCTGTCTCCGCGAAGATCGAGCTGGCCCTGAGCCGTGAGATCGACGACTACGCGAAGGCGCACGGCATCACACGATCCCGCGCGGCCGGCCACTATCTGTCGATTGCCCGCGAGACGCTCCGCGGCCGCGAGGGCGTCGCCGCGGAGAAGGCCGAGGAGATCCTGGAGGCCCTCGAGGGCGTCCGCATCATCGTCGAGCTCTTGGGGCCACCAACCCTCGGACTCATGCGCCTTCTCGCCCACTGGGCCACTCAGACCGGGGGCCTGAAGGTGTCCGAGGACGAGCTGCTCGCCGAGCTGCGCACCGTCGCCGGTGACGAGTGGGAGCAGGCCCTCTCGGAGGCAGAACGGGAACTGCACGAGGCCCTGAAGAAGGCCCGGACCGAAGGGGGGCAATAGATTCTAGTCGTCGAGGCGGGTACCAACGGAACGCGGAGAAGGTGCGCAACAGATCCGTTATCTCGAACCGTGAAGAAGCGGCTGCCGAACGGCGAGCGGCAGGAGCTCGTCGGCCCACAAATAGGGGACGTTCGCGGCACCCGGGCTTGTCGCCACCGAGTCGCCACTGCAGGCGGATCCTGGGCGATCTACGGCGAGGCTCAGCGCTGCTTTTGGCCCTTGGCTGCGCGCCTTGGCGCGCTTGGGCTCTCCTTCGCTCTCCGGCTTGGCTTCCAAGGAGAACGAGGACAAGGCGCTGGATCAGGACTGAAGCATAAGCACTTTCGGACTTCCTCGACCTCGAAAGCCTCTCCAGTGTCCGTCCGGTGTCCACGACCCCCAAGGAGTGAGTCTCCGAGGGCGTCCACCGCTCCCGGGACCCGAACCGGAAGCCACGAGCCGTAGGCGTCTACCGTCTGCTGGATGCTGGCGTGCCCCATCTGCTGCTGGACGTGGGCGGGGGAGTAGCCCCGCGGACCAGAGGGGGGAGGATGAAACTGCGGTGGCTCGGCCTGCTCGTGCTCTTGAGCCTAGCCCTCTTGAGGCGCCCCTCGGTGGCTCCCTGCCATTGTGGATGCCACGCTCCCTCCCACGCCCTGTGCTCCTCCCCAGTCTGCCAGTGTGGGTGTCAAGGTCCCTACACGTGGCTCAAGAGCCTGTGAGCCCTCGGTAGAAGGCCCGTTTCTAGGGGCTCTTGGAAGCTTCGAGCGGGCTGCTTGCGGCCCTCGCAGTGGTCACTTCGTGGACACCGCATCGGTCTCGGCCGCTATCCATGCGGGTCCCCGAGGTGTAGGTGTTGGCGGAGAACAAAGACAATCCGGGATAGACCAGCCATTCGGACCGAGACCAGGGGAACGGTCAGCCTGTCAGCCTGAGGCTCGTAGGCGCTGCGTTCGTCGAGGGCAGGTCCACCTCCTTAGGCGCAAGAAACCCTTGACAACATTCGATCGGGTTCTATAGTCAGGGATAAGAACCTGAGGCTTCCACCGTTTCCCTCCAGAAGGTCGTGGAGGTTCTTGTGTACCCCGTCCATCGGGCGTCGGGTGTAGTCTCGTGGACCACATGAAGAAACTCTGTGCCGTTGGAGCACTGGCGGTATTGGGCGGATGCGTGAGCGCTCAGACGTTCCGCTCCGGCAGCGGCGCCATCTACCCTCCGACCAATCCCGAGTCCGTCCTTGTCTTCTACGCCGAAGAGGACGTGAAGCGGTTCTATGAGGTCATCGGCGAAATCACGACGGCGGGCAGCACCGGCTGGGGCAAGGGTGAGGGCGACCTAGTCAAGAAGGCGTGCAAGAAGGCTGCCGAAATGGGAGCGAGCGCGATTCTCCTAAGAGGCTACGAGAAGGGCAGCAGCGGAGATCACGCAATGGCCGTACTGTTCGGCTCCAAGGATAAGAGCGCGCACGTGACGGCCATCCGGTTCACTGAGTCCAAAGGAGGCCCCGCGCCTACCGCCGCGGGCGGCGGAAGCCCGGCGGGCGCTAGCACGCCTTCCGCGGCGCCCCCACAGCCGGCCCCAGCGCCGCCCACCTTGACCGCACCAAGCTTTCGCGTGAGGGTGCTGACGGACCCCGTCGGTGCGGATGTGTATATCGGCGACCTTGGGGTCGGCTCCACGACGCGCGAGGGCCTTCTCCTTGAGCTTCCAGCCGGGAGTGTCACTATCTCGGTGAGGAAGCTCGGCTATTCGTCGGTCGAGCGGACCCTGACGGTCGGTTCCAACAACGAAGTTGTCTTGCCAATCGCCCTCCACGCGAGTCCGCAGCAGTAAGCTCAAGGGAGGTTCCATGCGATGCCTTTGTGCCGTCCTGGTCGTTGCGTTTGGCGCCTCTGCCACTGCCTTCGCTAGCGATATCCAGATCGTGACTGACCCGGACGGAGCGGAGGTGTCCCAGGGTTCTATGCACTTAGGTGTGACGACCAAGGAGGGCCTGAGAGTCGTCGGCGTTGATCCGGGCATGGTCACCTTCACGATCTCGAAGCCAGGCTTTGAGACAGTGACGCGGGTGCTCTCCGTCGAATCCGGGACCGAACCCATAACGGTTGTCGTGCGACTTCTGCCTACGACTCCTAGGCCGGCCGACGCGACCCCAACGACACCGAGGCAGGATGCGAATCCCGCGCCGAGTCAGGTCACTCCCAAGACTGCAGCCAGCCCGGAGCAGTCACCGGAGGCGAAGAAGAAGAGTGGCTCCAACGCGGCCCTGATCATCCTAGGAGGGGCTGCCCTAGTGGGGGGGGGTGTTGCTGCGCTAACTGTGGGCCACGGCTCGAATACCGTAGCAGCAACAACCACGACTACGCTGCCACCTGCCGTGAGCCTCACCAATCTTTCTGCCACAGTGACGTCGCCCCAGAATGGCGCTGTCCTGAACTGCAACCAACCCGCCTTTTTCACTGTGAGCCTCACAAATACAGCGCACGCTCTCGTTTTCGTCTCAGGCGTTCGCCTTCACCAAACTTCCGTAACCGGGGCCTGCGGCGGGCTGCCGGACTTCACTTATGCCGTCACGAATTCCCAAGTGGGCACAGGCACGGCTGACGTGCTGAACAATGAATCGTTCTCCAGCGGCGGAGTGGGCTGCTGCCCCGGGGGTCCCGGCCGCTGCGGTGGCTCCTGTCACGTTCAGTTCTCCTTCACGGTACTGACAAGCGTGGGTGAAGTGAGCGCGGGCCTCATCGACTATGGCATCGTGTTCGACGGGTGCTCGGTTTGCACGGGCTTCAACTCAGCAAGCTGCCCCGCCAAGCCGTAGGCTCATGGCGAGCCGATGAGAGAACCCTCCGGCTCGTGCGGTGTCCATCTGGTGTCCAGCCCTGGACTGCTTCGATGGCCCTCGGCTCGGAGCCGCGGGCGTAAGTCTCTGTTACGCCGCCTCGGTGTGCTTCGGGAGGCCTTGGCTAAGGGCCTCGAATGACCAAGGAGAACGGGGATAAAGAGTCGCGGTCGCGGTGTGGGTGTCCAACGGCGTTTCGGTACGGAGTAGCTTAATGGCTGGGATGTTCGACGCATCAGACAGCACGATTGTGATCACGAGGGGAGCCGGGCCATCAGACTTCGTGGCCTGCCAACGAGAGTTGAGGTTGCGGCGGCTCAGCTCCGCCGATTACCGCGCTCCCGGGGCTAACCTTCGGTGCTAGACGACACTCCAGAGCCAAGGCCCCACTGCGACTCGGTCATCCAGGCGAGAAACTGTGGCGGAGGGAGCGGGCGGCTTATGAAGTACCCCTGAACCATGTCGCAGCCGAAGCGCTTGAGAATCGCGTACCCACTGGCGCTTTCGACTCCCTCGGCGACGACCTTGAGGCCCATGTTGTGCCCCAGATCGATAGTCGAACGAACAATCACGCTGTCCTCGGTCGCCCCCTGGCCTAAGTTCATGGTGAAGGACTTGTCGATCTTCAGCTCATCGAGAGGGAAGCGCTTCAAATGGGCGAGTGAGGAGTAGCCCGTGCCATAGTCGTCAATGGCAAGCGTTATTCCCCGCGTCTTGACGTCGCGCAGAGTCTTCAGGGCGTACGCCGCGTCCTTCATGATGGCGCTCTCGGTGATCTCGAGTACGAGCTTCGACGGGTGCAGTCCCTGGTCGTGGAGCAACCCGCTGATGAGCGTCGGTAGCTCCGCGTCGTAGAGATCGAGCGCAGACAGGTTCACGGCGACGCCGAGGTCGAAGCCGGCTCGATTCCAGCCCGCGCAGTCCCCAATCGCCCTTCGGAGTACCCACTTGGTGATCATCCCGATGTTGCCCGACTGCTCGGCGAGCGGGATGAACTCGTCGGGAGCCATCATGCCGTGGACAGGATGCAGCCAGCGGACGAGGGCTTCCGCATGGATCGCCCGATCTGTAGCGATATCGATCTTGGGCTGATAGTGGAGCTCCAGGGCGTCGCTGGCGACGGCTTGGCGGAGCTCGGAGAGAATGGCAAGACGGCGTAGCGAATGCTCGTCCCGACCGGGTTCATAGAGCGCGTAGGCGCGGTGGCTTCGCTTCGCTTCGTACATCGCGACGTCGGCTCGCTTCATGAGAGTGCCGGCATCCTCGGCGTGAGGCGGATAGAGCGCGATGCCCATGCTGGCCTTAACGTCGATGGAAACGCCCCCGAGGGTGAACGGCGTCTCGAATGCCCCGCCAATGCGTTGTGCAACCTCAACTGCGTTGGGCGCGGCCCCGATCTCAAACATCACTGCGAACTCGTCCCCGCCGAGGCGGGCGACGGTATCGCTCTCGCGGATCGTTTGGCGCAGGCGCCTGCCGATCTCCACCAGCAGGTCGTCTCCGAGGCTGTGGCCAAGCGTATCGTTGATTTCCTTGAAGCGATCGAGGTCCATCATCACCATGCCGACGAGGGCTCCGCGCCGCTTTGCACTCGTGATCCACAAAGCAAGGCGGTCGAGGAAGAGAGTCCGGTTCGGCAGCCCCGTCAGGCCGTCGTGGCTTCCTTGAAAGCGGATTTGCTCCTCGCGCCCACCGATTTCGGTGCCCATCCTGTTGAAGGCGGTGGCGAGCTGGGCCATCTCCTCGTCTTGGGGGCTTTCGACGGGGGTGGAGTAGTCGCCGCGTCCGATCCGTTGCGCGGCCTCGGCGAGCCGTCGCAGGGGGCTCGTAACGCCACGTGCGAAGAAGATCGCGGCGACGATGGCCATGAGTAAGGCAGCGCCCGAGAGCTCGAAAATCTGGAGCTCCAGCTTGCGCAGGGGGCCCTGTGCTTCCTCGAGCGATCGCTGCAAAAGGACGTTGATTGCCGATGCGTCACCGGTGTCGATCGGCTGCAGCATGGTCTGGTATGTGTCGGAGCCGAGTTGGAGCGTCTCCCCCCTGACGCCACCGTCGCGGATCCGCTCCCGCAGCGAGGACTGCTTATCCTGCGGGAGCGTCGAGATGAGGAGGGGCTGTGCCCCCGGGTTCGGGGCCCAGAGAGACAACTCGAGCGCGGTCAGACGCTGAACATCCTCGAGCACGGCCTCGTCGATCGTGAAGCCGATGCAGACCAAGGCGATGGGTTGAGGAGCGAGGACGGGAACAACCACGAACTGGAAGGGGCGGTTGTCAAAGGTGACGATGGCCGCGGCGCCAGTGGGGGAGGCGCCGCGCGGAACGAGGGAGGGGACGGGGAACGGGCGGCTAACGAAATGGCCGCCGAGGGTGTCCGCGTCGACCGAGCCATCGAGTGAGATCAAGAAGAGAACGTGGCCGTCGATGCGGGTGCCGAGGTTCACCAAGGCAGAGGTGAGGGTCGGCCGATCGGCCGAAGCGATGGCCTCCCGAAAGGCGAAGTCGGCCGCGAGAACACGAGCGGTGTCGGTTAGCTGACGTCCGCGCGCGGCGAGAATTCGGTTAAGCACGCGTGCCCCTACGCGTAGCTCTTCCGCGAGAGTCTGCCGAAGGTTCCGCTGTCCCGCGACGTGGACGGCGACCAGCGTCGCCGCCTGGAGCAGGACGAGAGCCCAGACCATTAGGGAGAGGAGCCTGGTCTGGAAACTGTGGCGCCTCATCGAGGCTATTTGTTTCCGATCTTGAAGGTCAGGCTGCTTTGCTCGCCGGCGCCGAGGCTGACGGGTTGCGGGAGTGGTTCGTAGCGCATCCCCGCATACCACACGCGCACGTCGTACTTTCCCTCCGGCAGGCTAGACAGCTCGCCGCGTCCGGCCACCGTGAGGGCGAAATACGGTGTGTCGACGACCACGAGGTATGCGCTCATGTGGTCGTGGATGTTGCATCCCAGGGTGACCACTCCCGGCTTGTCGAAGACGACGGGCGCGGCGGGCGTGCCTGCGTAGAGGGGCAACTGGAATTTCTTGGCCGCCGAGAACGAGTAGACCTGGTGCCGAACGTTGTCGCTGTTGGGAAACGTGACCGCGGTGCCGGTTTGGATCGGCAGGATGTGGGGGACAAACATGCGATTCCTCTGGTCCAGCACTACGTGGTGCGATGGTGGGGGCGCTTTCCTTGCCTCGGGGATCGCATAGACCACGGCATCGGGGACGGCGGCGCCGCGGTCATCGCGCACCTCGACGAGAAGGGTGGCGGTGGAGTCTGGGCGAGCGGCAGCAAGCAGCAGAAGAGCAGCGGCCAGACCCATCTCGCCAGACTACCACCATCGGAGGTGTTTCGCCGGGTCCGGCTCTCGCGCGGTCAGGTGGTCTCAGGGGCCCGAGAAGCGGTAACGGAGATCGCCGAGACCCCGTTGCTGGCCGCCGCCTGCGGAGAACTCGACCCCTACCGTAAGCTTCGGCGCGGCCGTCCAGAAGCTGGCCAGAGTCAGGGCGTGCTTGTGTGATTCGCCATTGCTGAAGGCATCAAAGCGGACGGTCGCTCGCCCGCGTCGAAGTTGACGTGACAAGAGGAGGTAGCTGGCGCGCAGATCCGCGCGGAAGCTCCCCCCAGGGTGGAACAGTTCGGTCGGGCCCCAGCCCGTCTCGCCCAAGAGAGTCCAGTCGGCGCGCCTGTAGTCAAAGCCAAGAATATCGAAGCGAGTGCGCCAGTTGACGAGGTCGCCATGGCGCAGGCCGTCGGAGCGGTTGTCGATGTGGGTGAAAAGCACGGAGAATTGGTGGAAGCTCCATCCGGCCCGCGCTGACCATCGGAGACGGTGATCGGTATCCGCCGAAACGGACGAATAGTGGGTGCCGGCCTGGACCTTCTGCCCGAGCAGGGTCCACCGATCGTCCAGTGACCAGCCGGGATCCAAGGGAAGTGCGCCGAAGGTGTCGTTTCCGCGAAAGACCGTCGCGGCGATCACGGCGCCTCCGCGCAGCCACGAGGCGTCCACGCCGATGGGTCGAAACTCCTCGCCGAACCACGAGTTGAGCGCCGAGGAGGAGACCGCATACGGGTTCTCCCAGAGCGCGTCCACGTTCTCGCGCGATGTGGGAAGAAAGAATGCTCCCGCCCGCAGCTTGATCCGGCTCCCTCCGGCCGGGAGATGGGCTTCGATGTAGGCTTCGGGCGTTCCGGCATGGCCGCGAACGGACTGGCCCTCGTCCGTCCGGGCAAGCAGATGCAGATGGGCGAGGAAGGTCGGAGAGGGCGACCAGTCGATGCCGGTCTGGATCTGGGAGGAGACTCTGTCAGCCTCGAAGGGATTGTCGGCCTTTGTCGTGCCACGAAGGTCGGCGAATCCGCTGATCTGCAGGGTGTCTTCGCCCCGGACACCCATTGAGAACGCGAGGGTCGCCGCGAGGAGAACCACTGCGATCGCGGCGCGCCGTCGCGGTTCAGGCATGATGGAGTCGCTTTTGTCAGGGCAATCATCGTCTCCCGCTCGCGAAGTTTCAATTGAGAGCTTGGCCGTGCTTTTCGCTCCAGAGAGAGCGGCTTGCTCGTGCGGCCCTCCTACCAGGGTCGAGATGATGTCCGCGAACGCGAGACGAGTTGCTTCGCGAAAAGATCGGCGCGAGACTGAAACCGGAACGGCCTCCAATGGGGCCGGGCCGACAGGTCAAGCTAGGGCTGACGCCTAAAGTGACCGTGACCCGACATGGGGACCACACCCGAGGCAGGATGAGAGGTTTTTGCGACCGGACGTGGGCCATCTTCTTTTGCCGAGGGATCTTGGGGCTCATCTTCTTCATGGCGGGCGTCTACAAGTGCTTCGTGATGACGCCGTTCGGCCATGCGCGTCACTATTTCGTCGGCCCATACGCAGACACCTTCTTGCCCGCATGGTCTCTTTGGATTACCGGCACAGCAGTTCCACTCGTCGAGCTCGTCGCGGGGGCGCTGGTTCTCGTGGGCTTTAAGACGCGCCCTGCATTGATCTCTCTGGGCGGAGTGCTCATCCTCGTCACCTTCGGGCATTTGCTGAAGGAGCCCCTTTACGCGTTCCACGCCCACGTGATTCCGAGGCTCGCCCTGCTCACTGTGGTGTTACTCCTGCCGCGCGAAGACGATCTTGTATCCGTGGACGCGTTCTTGCGGTCCAGGAGTTCGAAGAGTCGATAACTGGACACGTGGCACCGGCCAACAAGTGACGGGAGCTCGCCTGAAGAGCGGACCCTGAGGCCGGCCTCGCCATCTCTATCAGCAAAGTCGCCAGTCTGCTTCCGGGGACATCGTGGTTCGTGCGCCAGTCGCGGCGGCGGGTCCAGTAGAGGGCTCTGGCTTTATGGATTGGAGGTCCGTCCGAAAGGGCCGTCGGACCTAGTCGGTCCGCCGTCTTGCCCGCGAGGCAACCTCGCCGTCAGAGATAGCCTGGGGCGACTGCCAAGGCTCACCGCGGCGTGCAGCCCGGCTCTTGGCCTTATGAAGGGCGGCGGTCGCCCGGCCGAGGAAGGCGGATCGATCGGTGTCCTGGAGGGAGAGGCAAGCCACTCCCGCGCTGACTTTGATCGAGACTTGAGTGGCGTCGATCATGACCTCGGTTGCGGCGACCGCAGCCACGAGGCGGTCCGCAGCCCCCTGCGCGCCCAGCAACTCAGCGTGGGGCAGGATGGCCACAAATTCCTCATCGCCGTACCGATAAAGGCCATCGCCGGCGCGGAGGTCGCCGGTCAGGGTGCGGGCGAAGGAACGCAGAATTTCGTCCGTCGCCTGGCGCCCGTGAGCGCGGTTCAAGTCCCGGAGATCATCGATTGCCAGCAACACAACGCTTAGGGGGTGGCCGTGACGCTGCGCCAGCGCCGTTTCCCGGGCAAGGCTTTCCTCGAAGGCTCGACGGTTGGCCAGCCCCGTCAGACGATCGGTCTGGCTCTGGGCCTCCAGTTGGCTCAACAACTGCTCGTTCTTCTCGTGAAGACGCCTCTTCTCGAGGGCGCGCTGCACACTGAAGATCACGGCGTCAGCGTTGGTGAGGGGTTTCGTCAGGTAATCATGGGCTCCCAGACGGAGAGCCCGGATGGTGGAGTTGACGTCGTGAGCCCCGGTGAGGAAGACGACCTCGGTGCTAGGGGCCTCGCGTTTGACCGCGGACAGCAGAGCGAAGCCATCCACCTCTGGCATATGGAGGTCTGTGATGACCACGTCGTAACCGCCGGTCGCCAGGTGCCGGAGGGCTTCCGGCCCACTTTCCGCCTCCTGGACCTGGTAACCGCCCGTGTGGAGGTAGCCGCGGACTACTGCCCGTGCGAGGGGAGAGTCATCGACAGAGAGCACGCGCCCCTGCCTGCCCCCAAGGTTCGTTTCCACGGGCTGAGTCCCCATCCATGCCTCCTGGGGTCAAAAGGAGAGCACGACCGGTGCCAAGGTGCCCTTTAGGCAGCGGCCCCATGGCAAGTGCCGTGTTTGCCATGCTTTACGGAATGGGGAGTTGCGGACGGTCGCCAGACCCCCCGACCCCGGGTGTCTCTTCGGCGGCCACCTTGAGGTCCAGCCCGACCGAAGGGCGGCCGACAGGGGGCTCGCGACGGGGGTGGAGGTCACCTGTGGTCGAGCACCTCCCGCACCTTTCGGGCGAGGGCTTCTGTGGTGAAAGGCTTCTGCAGGAAGCTCACATCGGCGGCGAGCACCCCGTGGAGGACGACGGCGTCGTCGGTGTAGCCAGACATATAGAGGACCTTCGTCTCCGCATGAATGGCCGTGAACGTGGCCGCGAGCTGGCTCCCGCTCATCCCAGGCATGATCACGTCGGTGATCAAGAGGTGGATAGGGGCGGAGTGTCCTTCCGCCAGTTCCAGGGCATGGGCGGCATGACGAGCTTCGATGACGCTGTAGCCGCTCGCTTCGAGGCACTCTCGTACGATTCCCCGAAGTGACTCCTCGTCCTCCACCAGCAGCACCGTCTCCGAGCCCCCGTGCTGTTCGGCTGGGGGGGCGGCGGCGGTCTCCGCCACCTTCCCCGCCGCGACGCGCGGCAGGTAAATCTTGAACGTCGTGCCCTGCCCACGCTCGCTGTACACGAAGATGTGCCCTCCGCTCTGCTTGACGATCCCGTGGACGGTGGCCAGTCCCAGCCCTGTTCCTTTGCCTGCCTCCTTGGTTGTGAAGAAGGGCTCGAAGATGTGGTCCAGAACCTCCGGCTCCATACCGTGGCCGGTGTCGCTGACGGCCAGCATCACGTGAGGGCCGGGCTTGACCCCCGGGCGGGAGCGGGCATACGTTGCGTCGAGGTCGACATTGGCGGTCTCGATCGTGAGCCGTCCTCCCCTCGGCATGGCGTCACGCGCGTTCACAGCTAGGTTCATGAGGACCTGTTCCATCTGCCCCGGGTCCGCCTGAACACCCGCCAGGCGCTTGTCAAAGATCGTGATCAGCTGAACGTCCTCCCCGATCAGCCGCCGCAGCATCTTCTCCATCTCCGCGACGATGGCGTTCAGGTCGAGGACTCGAGGCTGCAGGACCTGCTTGCGGCTGAAGGCAAGGAGTTGGCGGGTCAGGCCAGCCGCCCGCTCGGCGGCCTTCAGAATGTCGTTGGCGTATCTCTGGAGCTTCGGGTTGTCGGGCAGGCGGGCGGCGAGCAGCTCGCCGTAGCCCGTAATCACTCCCAAGAGGTTGTTGAAGTCGTGGGCAACCCCACCCGCGAGCCGGCCCACGGAGTCCATCTTCTGCGATTGAAGAAGCTGGGTCTCGAGATGCTTTCTCTCCGTGACATCGGTCACCAGGACAAGCCCCGCCTTCCGGCCCCTGAACTCGATCGAGCCCACGGCAACCTCCACGTCGATGAGGCTGCCGTCCTTCTTGCGGTGCGCCGAAGCCCGCGGTGAGTGCGAGGCCTTCTGATCTGCCTCCGCGGGGCGGCGGACGGCGCCCTCGTCCCGGAGCTGAGCCTCATCGAACCGACCGATGTCCCGGATCGTCATGCTCAGGAACTCAGCGTGGGAGTACCCGTAATGTTTGACGGCGGCGTCATTGACGGCAAGGAAAGCCAGGGTCTCTTCGTCATAGACCCACATGGGCTGAGGGTTGCTGTCGAAGAGCAGCCGGTATTGCTCCTCGCTCTCCAGAAGCCTGAGCTCCGCTTGCTTCCGGGGGGTGACGTCCGACCACGATCCGACGACCTCGGTTGGGTTCCCGTTGGCGTCTCGTAGCAACCTCTGCTCGTCGCCGACCCAACGGTAGGTTCCGTCCTTGTGGCGGAAGCGGTACTCTCGGCTGACGTAGCCCTCCGACAGCAGGCGCGGGACTTGACCGATGACCCTCTCCAGATCTTCCGGATGAAGGTGTTCGGCCCACCACTCCGCTCCCTTGTTTTCCTTCTGCGTGTAGCCGGTGAGGCGCCAGATGTTCGCGCTCACCCACATCGGTATAAGCTCCCCTCCTTCGACCTTGAGGGAATACAGGACGGCTGGGCTCGACGAAACGACGTGGGCAAGCCGCTCTTGAGCCGCGCGTAAGGCGGCATCCCGTTCTTGAATCTGATGCAGCATGTCGTTGAACGTCGAGACCAGAAGGCCGAGTTCGTCGCGGCCTTGGGCAACTGCGCGCACAGAGTAGTCTCTATGGCTGGAGACCCGCTGTGCGGTCTCCGCCAGGTGGAGGACGGGTCCTGTGATGAGGCGTTGGAACCGCGAAGCCGTCCAATACGCGACGATCAAGGAGATGAGGAGCACCCCGGACGCAATGGCGGCGTAGCGCTGCAAGCGCGTTGTCATCTCGCTCAAGTCCGACTCGATCAGGACCGTGCCGATGGGAGAGTTGTCGAACTGGATCGGGCGGAAGAGCACCAAGCGCCGGCTTTCGAAAGCATGTCCTGCCGCCTGACCGGAGGGGGGCCGTGGCAGGGAAGCGACTGGGGAGGCGACGTCGCGTAGGTAAGAGGCGAAGAGCGTACCGTCGAGGGTGTAGAGGGCGGCGGACACGATGTGCGGCTCCGCACGCAGGGCTCGCAGGGTGGCGGTTGCCGAGTCGGGGTCCTGGAAGACGATTGCGGCGCTGGACTGTCTGCCCACGATCTCCGCCTCGGCGGAGAGGTTGCGGACCATGGTGGCGCGATATGTCACGAGCTCGTAAATCACAAAGGCGGCGCAGGCCAGGAGGAGGGCTAGGCCCGCGGAGGCGGTGGTGATGGCGACGACCTTCCCACGAAGCGATATGTCGCGAAGAGGGCGCGTGGTCAGCCTCCGGAGGGCGGCTTGCCGGCCCGCGCGGTGTTGAGGTGCTCGGAGTGAATCGCCCAGGGCGCATGCGCGGGCGCAGAGGCGTTGATGGCCCTGCCGCACAGGTTTTCGGGGCGGACGGGCTCCTTGGATCCTCTTCGAGGATGGTGCTTACGAAGGCCTCGTCTTCGGGGCGCGGGGAGTCGGACGCCGAGCAGGAGGCCGCAGGGCACGGCCAGTGCTCGGCTTGCCCGAAATTGCGACCGCACACATCTGAGCTGTCCGGGCCCAGTCCTGCGCGCAACCATCGGCTCACCTGGCCGCAATCGGCTCGACGAGCGGAGTTGTCGAACGGGGGCCGCGTAGGGGAGCAGTCACCCGCTTCGAGGAGGGAGGCTCGGGGCGGTCGCGTCGAATGGATGGTACTTCTTTTGGACGACCAAGTCGATGGGAGAGAGTGCGGGTCTTCATCGAGCATCCGATGACACGTTTCCAAGTGGCGGCCTTGGGGACAAGCGACGGGGTTGCCAGATTTGGGCCATTTTCGTTGTGCCTCTCGGCCAGCCGCGGGGAGTCGCAGGTGCGTCAACGGCCGAACCGTGTGCAACTTCCGGGGAGATCGTCGGCAAGAGGAGACTGGGCACGGGAGTTGCACCAACTCCAAGTGGTATGGACCTGACGACGAAGGGTAGGAGCGAGCACCGCTGCGACGCCTGCGGCAAGATGTTTGCCTTGGCCTGCCGATATCCCTCGGACGGGACGCGGCTGGCGATCTATATGTCTTGTCCGCACTGCGGCGTGGGTGGCTTCGTCTCGGCGCCGAGCGCGGTCAGGAAGGAGTCGGACGGCGCCCTGGTCATCTCCCTCGAATATCGGGTCGAAGCGATCGGCTAAACCGCGACCGCGGGCCCGGGGTTCAGCGCCGCTTCACAACGATCAATGTTTGGTCGTCGTTGACCCGGCCCGCACCCACGTGACGGGCGACCTGCTCAAAGATCGCGTCGGCAAGGGCCCGCGCCTCTCGGCCGCGTTCTCGGACAGCAACAGCGGCCACTCCGTGTTGCCCGAACTCCGCTTCACTGGCGTCCCGGGCCTCGGCGATACCATCGGAGAAGACCACGAGAGCGTCCCCCAGGCCGATGGTGCAGCTGTTGTTGGCATAGGCCGCGGAGGGGAATACCCCGAGAACGGGTCCGCCCTCGCCTAGGCTCAGGACCCGGCCGTCGGCTCGGACAATGACGGGCGGATAGTGGCCGGCGTTGACGAACGTGAGCTGACCGCCGGCGGCATCGAGTCTGCCCAGGAACATGCTCGCGTAGCGGTTCTCGGGGATCGTCTCGCAGAGGGTGACGTTGGCGCGAGCCAGGCTGGCGGCAGGAGGGCCCTCCGTCCAGTGGGCTCGCACAGCCGCCCGCAGCAAGGCCATCAACAGGGCAGCCGCCGTACCTTTGCCAGACACATCCCCGAGGGCGAGGAGAAGCTGGCCGCGGTCGAGGAGGAAATCGTAGTAGTCTCCGCCGACGGAGCTGCAGAGCCGATTGGACGCGGCGAGGTCGTAGCCGGGCAAATCGGGAAGGATCTGGGGCAAGAGGCTGGCCTGGATCTCCCCTGCCTTCCGCAGCTCCTCGCGCAGCTTTTGGTGGTCAAGGCTCTCAGCTTGCAGCCGGGCGCCCTCGATCCGGATGGCAGCGAGATTGGCCAGGGCGCTCAGGAATTGGAGATCCTCCACCGTGAAACAAGTCGGCTCCTCGAGGCTGTCGAGATAGATCAGGCCGATCACCGCCTCCTGCTGGCCGGATCCGGCAGTGAACCAGAGGGGGGCGCACATGAGCGAGCGGACCCCACTGGCCGCGAGGCTCTCCTGGCCCGCGAACCCGGCATCTTCGAGAAGCCGCGGAACCAGAAGGGACACGCGGTCCTCCAGAACGCGGCGGGTGATGCTGCGGCTGAGCCGGTCGAAAGCCGTTCCGTGCCGCGTGCGGCTGGCCTTGATGATTGGCATCGGGGGATGACCCTCTAGGAGGGCGATGCAGCCCCGCTCGGCGGGAAGGACCTCGAAGAGCTGATCGAGCACCCGCTCGAAGAGCTCCCGGAGGTTACGGTTTGTCGTGAGGGCGCCGGCGGCTCGGATGAGGTGGGCCAAGATCCGGTGGCGACGTCCTTGCTCCCCAGGGTCGAGGTCGGGCTTGGTTTCCTCCAGGTCCGAGATGTCTCTCGACGGGATGGCCTTTTGCGTGTTCAGGGACTGCTGTCCTCCGCCCGGAGCCTCCTCGTCCAGCGTCAGGTGATGGCGCCCCAGGTCAATGGCGTCTCCCGGTCGAATGGGACGATCGGATCGGAGGCGCTGTCCATTGACGCGGGTGCCGTTCCGGCTGCCCAAATCCCTCAAGATGTGGCCCTCCGGCGTTCGCAGGATCTCCGCGTGGCGCCGGGACAACTTGGGGTCGGGGAGGGCGAGGTCGTTGTCGGCCGCACGCCCTATCCGGATCCGATCCCTCATGAGCCGGAAGCCCCGCTGCGACCCGTCGGGAGCCCGAATGTGAATCGCTACCATTGTTAGTAAGGCGAGGCTAACTCTCCCGGGTCTGAAGGGTCAAGAAGCCCTACCCCAGAAGCCCGGCCCCGAAGGGTCAGAGGTTGAACAAAGGACGGGGTCAAGGGCACCGTGGGCGGGACCGGTGCGGACGGCAAACCGACCCACCGGGGGCGGGCGCACGGCGGGACTGCAGACTGGCCCTGTTGCTCCTCAGGCCGAGCGGCCGCAACCTCGACAGCGTTCGGCTGCCAGTTCGACTAGCTCGCCACACCACCTGCACGTCTGCGCCTCCGCCCGCAAGGCCAAGGCGCAGGCCGGGCACTTGGTGGCTCCGCCGTTCAGGGTTTGGCCGCACGCGGGGCAACGGAGGTACCCGCCCTCGGTATCGAACTCCCGCTCGACGGCGGCCAGGGCTTCGGGGTCGGCGTCGAGCAGAGGTGCGATCACCCTGAACGCGTGGGCTCGATTTTCGTTGCTGACCGCCAGCGCGAAACGGGCCAGATCCGATTGCGCCGTCGAGCGTTGACAGACAAAGCGGAACGGTATCTCCACCTCGATCAACCGCTCGGCCACGGGTTTGAGGTCGGCGGCAGCGCGGCCGGAGTAGATGATGCTCTCTCCTTGCGGGGGCCGATCCGAGGATGCTTCCGGCGGCGGGCCCCCGGTCGGGGCATGGTCGGAGTTGGGAGGCCTCGCCGGGATCACACCCCCGTGGCCATCATCGTAGCGGGCTTCCAGTTCTCCCCCGCAATCGGCGCAGCGCTCAATTTCCGGTCGGTACTCCTCGCCGCATCGGCGGCACACCTTGAAGGCCAGCAGCATGTTGTAACGATGATACCCCTGGTGACCTTCCGCCCAGAGCGTAGATGGAGGTAGCCCAGTTGGCCTGGATTCCGGACCGGGCCATACCACCTCTTGCTTGCCCATGTTTCTTGACAAGACGGAACAGCCTTATCGAGTCTTTGCGCGTTTCGACGAGGCTGGGCGTCTCACTTTTCTGGCGGGCACCATTCAAATGGGGCCCATGAGCGAGATCGGAAGGACGGTGATGGGAAACCGGCCGACCTGCCCCCCCGGTTGGTGGACCCTCTCTGCCGGCCCAGCGCGGTGGCTCTGGAGAAGGCCCTAGAAAAGGGCAGTCCGACCTGTGTTCCCGATTCGCGACACTGCCCCAACCACGCCATTTCAAGGGCGGGGGGGCAGGCCAAACTGGGGGCGCGCCCTCCCGCTTACTTCTCCTTACCCTCTTTACCCCCGACGACCTCGACCTCGCTCAAGCGCACGGGCTCGATGCCGTAGTTCTCGATCTCGACCGAGCGGGTGTCCTTGTTGTAAGTGATCTTGGCGGCGGTCACGAGCTTGCCCACGCCCTTGCCGTCTTTGGTCAGCCGGAGCTCGGCGAGGGTGAACTCGTAGTCGACGGAACGGGGTTGGTTTCTGAGCTCCCAAAAGCTCATCGGGCGGTCGGTGGCGATGATCACGCGCCGCCCCCCGTCCCCGAAGGGCTCCAGCCGGGCGTAGCGAACGTCCCAGCCCAAGCGGTTCGAGCTCGAGATATAGCCGGCCCGCGGCTTGATCTTCTGAAGGGCGGTGAGCAGAGCATCCGATCCCTTCTCGATCAGTGCGCTCCGCAGCTGCTCGCGCTCCTCGTCGGTCGACCATCGTTCGATCACGATGTCGATTGTCCCCGCACGGGGACGGCTGAGGCCGCTCATGTCCACGGCGAAGGCACGCAGTCGCAGCAGGGCCTTGTCGTCTGCGGTCGCCGGGGAGATCGTGCTTAAGACGGCGAGGACGAACATCAGAACGGATAACCGCCGAGGCGTCATCATGGCTTCCCTCCTGGTAGCGACGTTCGCCCCAGATACTACGCCTGTCAATGCTCAATTCACTTCGTTTTCGTCCACGTGGCCTACGCGAAGGGGGCCATCAGGTTTCCCCCGGGGCGCCTCGGCCGGGCCCGTCGCCGCGAGGGTGGACCGAGTCGAGGGAAGAGCCCAGTTGGCCCCGTCGGCCGTCGCGCTTTCGCTCTGCGAGCAGTTGGCTTAGGATGTCGGAGGCGTAAGCGCTGCCATCCGGCCGAGGCTAAAAGGGAAACGGCGCGGGAGAGAGCTAAGTAAAGGTGCCTCCAGGAGAACTGACCGACTAGTGACCACGTCCCACGTTCTTAAGGAGGCTCCATGTTAAGGCGAGTGGTACCTCTGGCCGGGGTACTGGCCGTAGTGTCCTCGATCGGAGGGTGCAGCTCGTCGACGTCCCCCAGCGGCACCGCGTCCCCAACCCCCGGACCCAACACGGTGGCCTTGGGTTCGGTCGCGCCCCTGGCTCACCAGTTCTTTGCGATCCCCGTCCACACCGACATCGGGGGAACCCTCACCTTACAGGTCACTTGGACCTCCGCCACCGACGTCCTCTTGGTTGGGGTTGCTACCTCGAGCTGTACCGTTACCGCCTACCTGAACGGGGCGTGCACTTTTCTAGGCGTCGACGAAAGCGCGGCCACCACGCCGAGCAAGACATTGGCCACCCCGGTCGAGCCCGCGAACACCTACGTCGTCATCATCGACAACCAGGGTCCCGGCAACGAATCCGTCACCTACACCCTAACGCGCTCCTGAGCCGGACAGGACGACGACGGGGTCCCATGCGCCCGGGTCCGGGAGCCCGGCCGGGTTGTCGCGGAGGGGCAACCGGCCCGATAAGGGTGGGAATCGAGACCCCGGCCTTTGCATCTGTTGGGTGCGCTCCGGATCCCGAGGGCGGGCGGGTCGGTTATCCTGAAGGCGTGACGGGGCCACGGAAGCCGGTGGTTGCCCTGACCGTGGGCGATCCCGCGGGGATCGGGCCTGAAGTTGTCTTACGGGCCCTGGATACGTCGGATCGCCCCGATGTGCCCTTTGTGGTCTACGGCCCCCTCGCTTCGCTTCAGGATCGCAGCCGGCGGTTCGGCCTCAAGACGCCGGAAGACCTGGGCGTCCCCGTCGTCGACATCCCACTGGAAGAGCCTGTGTCTCTGGGCGTTAGCTCAGCAGCGGGGGGTCGTGCGGCGGCTAGAGCCGTGTTGCGCGCGGCAAAAGACGCGAGGTCCGGGCGCGTGGATGCGCTCGTGACCGCGCCCCTGAACAAGGAGTCGTTGGCGGCGGCGGGCTATGCGTGGCCCGGGCATACTGAGATGCTGGCGGAGGCGGCGGAGACGCCGAACGTGGCCATGATGTTTGTGGGAGGGGGCCTCCGGGTGGCCCTTCTCACCATCCACCGCTCCCTGCGGTCGGTGGCGGACGCCGTGACGGGGGAGGAGATCCGGCGCGTGGTGCGGCTGGTCCATCGCGAGCTACCGCGCTTTGGGGCCCCCCGCCGGCGTATCGCCCTTTGCGGCCTCAACCCCCATGCGGGCGAGAACGGCCTTTTTGGCAGGGAGGAGCGGGATGTGTTGTCACCGGCGGTGGCCGCCCTGCGCGGGGAGGGCCTTGACGTCTCGGGACCCTTCGCCGCCGATAGCTTGTTCGTGCGGGCCGTCCGCGGCGAATTCGATGCGGTGGTGGCCGCCTACCACGACCAGGGCTTGATTCCCGTCAAGCTTCTGGCCTT
This sequence comes from Vicinamibacteria bacterium, assembly GCA_035570235.1. Classification (NCBI taxonomy): domain Bacteria; kingdom Pseudomonadati; phylum Acidobacteriota; class Vicinamibacteria; species Vicinamibacteria bacterium. The sequence continues at coordinate 62,403 of DATMML010000062.1, forward strand.
CGGACACGCCGTGAACGTGACCTTAGGGCTGCCCTTCGTCCGCACCTCCGTTGACCACGGCACCGGATTCGACATCGTGGAGAAGGGCATCGCAGACGGCCGCAGCCTGGTCGCCGCCATGAGTCTGGCGGTGGCGCTCGCCGAGCAGAAGCTCGCGTCCGGCGGCTCGGTGGGAGGCACGGATACCCCTCGAGCATAGCGGACCGCCGAGCCTGGGCATGGGTGCTCCCGCGGGCTGTCCGACGCGGCCGTTCCCTAAGCCTAAAAGAGCAGCTTCAACGCGAACTGGACTTGGCGCGACGAGCCCGAGTCCCCGGTCGGGAAGCGCGTGTTGGTGATAAGACCAAAGGAGGTGCTCCCCACGGTGGCGATGCGTCCGGGCTGGCCAAGGTTCGGGTGGTTGAACACGTTGAAGGCCTCGCATCGGAACTGAAGGATCGTGCTCCCCGCCAGCTTCGTGTTTTTCACGAGGGAGAGGTCCGTGTCGTAGAACGGCGGCCCGAGGACCGCGTTGCGACCCAGGTTGCCAAAATGGAAGACGCCCGCGGCGGAAACCGGGAGCGCGAAGACCGCGCCCGAGCACGAGGCCACCCGCGGGTCGCAGACGGTGTTGCTGAACCACTGGTTGGGAGTCGCGGTGAGGTCGATGGTTCCCACCAGATCCGGGCGCAGGCTGTTGACGACACCTGTAAAACCGCCGATGTTGGTGACGACGTTGAGGGGGTTGCCGCTCTGGGCTTGGGTGATGAGGCCGATCTGCCAGCCGTCCGCCAAGCGGTTGCCGTGCAGCGGCAGCTCCCAGATCGCGTTGAGCACCACCCGGTGGCGGGCATCGAAGTCCGAGGGCCCCCGGCTGTTCGCGAGATCGTAGCTGTTCTGGACTATAACCACGTTCTGGGAGTTCAAAGAGTTGTAGTCCAGCGACTTCGAGAAGGTGTAGGAGGCGTTGAACTGGAGGCCGTGGGACATCCGCTTGTTGGCCGTGACCCAAAGGGCATGGTAGGTGGACTGGCCCAAGCTCGCGTGCTCAAAGATGTTTCCGAGGGCGCTGCCGGGCAGGATGGGGCTCGTATCCGCGAGGCGGGGGTAGGGCCGGACGCCGTTGATGGGCTGGTTGATGTTCAGGAAGAGCCGGAGATCCTGCCCCTTCGAGCCGAAGTAGCCCACCATCACGCCTAGGCTCGGGCCCAACTCCCGTTGCACGTTTACGTTCCAGGACTGAACCTTGGCGTTCTGAAAGCCGTGGTCGACGGTGATGGGGGACAGGCCGGCGGCCCGCGCGGTGTTGAAGGCACTGTCGAGCCGGATGGTGCCGCTGAAGCTCAAAGGGATGGCGAAGGGCGGATTGGCAGCAGTGTTACTGACGAAGTTCGTCACCGGCTGGTCCGCCTGGATCGCATAAGCGGCGCGCACCGACGTCTTGCCGTCGCCGGTGGGGTCCCACACCACCCCGATCCGCGGCTCGACGTTACCCTTGGTCTGGTAAACGTCGGCGATGGTCGTCCCGACGTGGACCAGGGAGACGGTTTGGGGGTCGAAGACCACGAATCGGTTCTGGCTGTCGGTGGGCCGGACGTTGAGGTCGTAGCGCAGGCCCAACTCGAAGGTCAAGCGCGATGTCGCCTTGAGGTTGTCCTGGACGAAGAGGCCGAGGGCCTGCTGGACGATGTCGCTGGGCCGATCCCCGGTCGTGATCGTGAAGCTGTTCCCCCGCCCGGCCTCGAAGTCGGCCACGCTCGCGAAGCGGAAATCCCCGGGGTCGGAGTTGAAGTTGCTGTTCGAGAACCGGCGCCATTCCCCCCCAAACTTGAAAGCGTGGCGACCGCTCTGATAGCTGAGGGTGTCCGACGCCACGAAGGTCTGGTCGGTGCGGCCGTTGGGGAACTGGGCGGGTCCGCCGAAATCGAGGCCGAGACCGGTGATCGTTATCTGGGGGAGGCCGATCGGGGTCGTCACGCCGACATTGATGCCGTAGTCGACGGGGTTGAGCTGGGCGTTGGGGGTGAAGGTGATGTGGATGCGGTTGAAACCGAAGCGGACCTCGTTGACCAGGTTCGATCCGAAGATGTGCGTCTCGTTCAGGGTGAGGATCTGCCGGGTAGACTCGCGGGTATCGCCGAAGCCGGGGACGGTGTCTCCCTGGAGCGTGGGCTCGCCGCGCTTGTCGTGCTGGTACGCATAGTAGGCGTGGATAGTGTCCTGGGTCGTGAAGATATGGGTGAGGTCACCCGTCCATTGGTTGATGTCCACGGGCGCGGTCGCGGCGCCGATGAACCTCCCGTCCCCGCGGGGTCCGACCGCGTTGGCGATCGGGATCAGGTCTAGCAGCTTCCGGGATATGGGGTCGGTGACGGCGGCCCGCTCGTCGTCCCGAAGCACGCCGCTGTTGATGTCCAGGCCTTGGCGCTGGCGGAGGCCCTCGTAGCTCACGAAGAAGAAGGTCTTGTTCTTGACGATGGGACCGCCGAGGCTGGCCCCAAATTGGTTGCGTTTGAAGGGGGACTTCTTGGTGTTGAAGAAGTTAGTCGCATCCAAGCTGTCGTTCCGCAGGAACTCGAAGGCTTCCCCGTGCAGCTCGTTGGTCCCCGAGCGGGTGGCGATGTTCACGATGGCGCCGGAGTTACGCCCGTACTCGGCGCTGTAGGTGGAGTTGTCGACCTTGAACTCCTGGACGGTGTTTATTGAAGGCTGGAAGGTGATCTGGTTCTGCACCATGTCGTTGAGGTTGATGCCGTTGACCATGAAGTTGACGGTGTCTTCGCGCTGGCCGGCGGTGTTGAAGGCGAAGGAGCCCTGGCCCCGGAGGGGAGCGGTCAGGAAGCCGTTCTGGGGGGGCGTGACCGACCCCGGGATGAGGAGCCCCAAGTCGACGAAGTGGCGGCCGTTCAATGGAATCTCCTGCACCGTCCGCCGGTCGATGACCTGACCGACCGAGGTGGTGGTGGTCTCGATCACGGGGCCCTCGCCCTGAACCATCAGCTCTTCCGCCACCCCCCCCAGGGCGAGCTGGATGTTCTGGACGGCCGTCCGCGCGACCTCCACCGGGACGTTGTTCACGACCGCGCTCTGGAAGCCCGGGGCCCGAACCTCGATGCGATAGATGCCGACGGGCAGGGCGGCGACAAAGTAGTGACCGGAAGTGTCACTCTTCGTGGTCCGCTCGACCCCCGTGGCCGCGTTCCGCACAAGGATCTGGGCGTCCGCCACCACCGCGCCCTGGGCATCAGTGACGGTGCCCTGGAGGGCGGCCGTGGACTGGGCCACGGCAGGCGTCGCCACGATCAAAAAACTGAATGCGACGAGCAGTCGGCTCAGCGACTTCTGCCGGTGTGGAAGCATGGCCCTTCTCCTTTAGAAGCCCGGGCGGGAAGGCGCACGCGGGAACGATGAAGAGCGAGCCCTTTCGCGGGCACGACACGACCGGGTCTTGGCGGCGGACACTACACCGCGGCCGCCGGAGTCGTCAAGTACTGCTGTGGCTACTGCTGTGGCTGCTGCTGTGGCTGCTGTGGCTCAGTACTGCTGTGGCTCGGCCGTGCGGCGCCGGGCGCCGGGGAAACTCCGATTAGGGCCCGGCTTCGGCGGCCCCTTCTTTCTCCTCGGCCACGCCCCCCCGCAGGTACTGTTGCAGCGTAAAGCTGTCGACCTGATGGCGTCGTCGCGGGCGGCCGTGGCCTCGCGCACCAGCGCCGCCTCGCGGGCGTCCAGGCGTCCGCGGGTCAAGGCCTCCGCGAGCTGACTCTCCGGAGGGGCCTAGGAAGCACGCCCGCTCGGATCGCCTGCGCGGTCGAGGATCGGCGCCGCTTCTGGTCCTAAGAGGAAGGCTCGCTCGATCCGGCCCAGGGCCTCGCGCTCGGTAGGGAGAGCGAGGGACGAGTTCCCGGAGCCAAGCCGGACGCATGAGGCGGGAGCGCATGCGCGCCAAATAGTGAATGGCGGTTCAGATTACAGCGAAAAAGCGGGGGACTTGACCCCGAGCCCCTTCCGGGTTCAGCATAGCGAAGAAAAGACGAAAGTAAATCCTCTTATGTACATCGAATTGCACGTCGCCTCCGCCTTTTCCTTCCTACGGGCCTCCTCCCTGCCCGAGGACGTGGTGGGGCGGGCGGCGGAGCTGGGCTACCCCGTCCTTGCTCTTTTGGACCGGGACGGCGTCTCCGGGGCCCCCCGCTTCTTCAAGGCCGCTCGGGCCGCGGGCATCCGACCGCTGGTGGGAGCGGAGCTGACCCTGCTGAGCGGTGGCTGCCTCCCCGTGCTCGTGGAGAGCCCTTTGGGCTACCGGAACCTCTGTGCGCTCATCACCCGCATGAAAGCGGACGTTCCCAAGGGCGAAGGGGCGCTCCCCCTCGACTCCTTGGAAGGAAGCGTGGATGGGCTCGTAGCCCTGCCCGGTGTGGAGACCCTGGGGCGGCCGCCGGACACCGATCGGCTGGCCAAGATCCTGCAGGCTTTCGGGGCGGGGAGAGTCGTGCTCGACATCCAACGTCACCGGCGACGAGAACAGGAAGCGTCAAACCAAGCCCTGCTCGATCTGGCCGATGCCCTCGGCCTGGGGGCGGTGGCTACCAACGGCGTGCGCCATGCGGCCGCCCGGGGCCGGCCGCTGCTCGACGTTCTCACCTGCATCCGCGAGAAGCGGACGCTCAGCACGGCCGGTCGCCTGTTGAGCGAAAACGCTGAGCGGCACCTCAAGGCGCCGCGGCAGATGGAGGCGCTTTTCCGTGACCGGCCGGACCTTTTGCGGAGCACGGAGGCCCTGGCCGATCGGCTGCATTTCACGCTTGAGGACCTAGGCTACCGCTTTCCCGAATACCCGGTCCCGGCGGGGGAGACCGTGCACTCCTTCCTTTGCCGGATGGCGGAAGCCGGGGCCCGCGACCGCTACCGGCCCTATCACGAGAAAGCCCACCGGCAGATCGAGCGGGAGCTAGCGCTGATCGGCAAGCTAGAGCTCAGCGGCTACTTCCTGATCGTCTGGGACATCGTGAACTTCTGCCGACGGGAGGGGATCTTGGTCCAGGGGCGCGGCTCCGCCGCCAACAGCGCGGTCTGCTACAGCCTCGGCATCACCGCCGTGGACCCGGTGGGGATGGAACTGCTCTTCGAGCGCTTCCTCTCCGAGGAGCGCGGGGAGTGGCCGGACATCGACCTCGACTTGCCGAGCGGGGACCGCCGCGAGCAGGTGATCCAGTACGTCTACGAGCGCTACGGGCGGCTGGGCGCGGCCATGACCGCCAACGTGATCACCTACCGGGGGCGCAGCGCG
>DATMML010000063.1 GCA_035570235.1 Vicinamibacteria bacterium
CCCGAGGTGGTGAGGGCGAGCTCCCGGACGGGGCTTCCCTCGTGAAAAACGGCACCCCCCTCCGTGGCCGCGCCGGCCAGAGCTTGGACCAGCCGCCGGCTGTCGATCTCACCCTCCTCCGCCGCCCAGTAGGCGGCGGAGAAACCGGACACATCGAACCGCGACTCCAGCATGTAGTGGTCCAGGAACTCTCCCGCGAAGGCGTCCTCGCGTAGGAGGTCCTCGCTGTCCGCGAGCGCTAAAGCCTCGCTTCGATCCTCGGCCATAAGGAAGCCGCCCGCCTGCCGGTAGCCACAGTCGGCGCCTAAACTGGCGAGAAGCTCCCGGAGCCGGCTCTGACTCTCCCGGTGTGTCTCCCACACCTCCCGGGCCCCCTCTCGGCCGAAGCGCCGGACCGCCTGCACGTAGGGCACCCCGAGGCCAAGAGGGACGAGGCCGAGGTCGGTGGCGGCGGCGCCCGAGCCTAAGGCACCCGCCTCCAGAACCACGACCCGCCGACCGTCCCGGGCGAGCTCCAGGGCCGCCGCGCAGCCCGTGATTCCCCCGCCCAGCACGACCACATCCGCCTCCCCTCCGCCCGCGAGCGCCCCCCTCTTGGCGGTCACCCCGCCCCCAGCGCCGCGAGGAGGGCGTCGTCGAGGGGGGCGAGGGGCCGGCCCAGGAAGGCCGTGAGGGGAGCGGGGTCGGAGACCTCGTCGCAGAGGAGACAATCCACCTCGTCGGACGAGAGGCCCCGGTAGCCCCCCGCGGAGGCCATGCGATCCACCTCCGGGATGGGGATCTCGCGCACCCGGTAGTCCGCGGGCCGGCCCGCCGCCCGCGCCAGGCGGGCCAGCCGCTCCCGGAGCTCGGCGTAGCTCACGGGCTCGGGGCCCACGAGGTCGAGAACGGTGGGACGGCGGCCGAGGGGACGACGAGCGGCCGCCAGCACCAGGGCGACGGCGTCGTCTACCGCGATCGGCTGCAGGCGGTAGGCCCCGTCCCCCGGCTGCTCCACCAGACCCTCCGCCATCTCCCTGAGGCGGGCGGCGACGAAGCCGTCCCCGGGGCCCACGATGTAGGAGGGGCGGAACACCACCACCTCGCGGTCGGAGCGGTAGAGCTCCACCTCCGCCGCCAGCTTGGACAAGAAGTAGGGGTTGGTGCAGCGCCGGACGAGACCGTAGTGGGCGACGCCGAGGCCGGAGAAGTAGACGATCCGGGGCACCCCCGCCTGCCGGGCGGCGGCGATGAGCTTCTGGGTCAGCCCGATGTTCACCGCCTCGTAGGTCGCCCCCCCGCGCTCCGCCCCGATCTGCGCGAGGTGCACGACCGCGCGCGCGCCCTCCAGCGCACGCGCCCATCCCTCCGGCTCGGGCCCGCTCGGCCGTACCGGCCGCCCCCCCGCCTGGCGCACGATGCGCTCGGCCGCCTCCGAGCGAACGAGGCCCACCACGTCAAAGTCGAGGGCGCTCGCGCGAAGGGTGAGGTGACGTCCGATGAACCCGCTCGCGCCCGTGACGGCGATGCGGTCGCTCATGAGCCCCCTGCCCCGCGACGACGCATCCTAGCACGCGGGGTGCGCGCGACTTCTCGGCCTCGAGGAGGGCCAGCCCTGTCTCTCCCGGAAGGGGAAGTGCTAGGATCCTGGGTCCATGACGGGACCCGAGTTCGTCGAGGAGATAAACGCGACCCTGTGGCAGATCCTGTCCGTCCGCGACGCCGCGCTCTCGGGGATCGCGGCGTCCGTGGGCCGTGCGGACATGCCCCAGCTCCTGCGTGGTGCCCTCCGCAACGAGATGGAGGCCTCGGAGATGGCGGCCCGCTGGATGCCCTCAACGGGCGAAATCGAGGCCAAGCTGGCTTTCGCCCGCCAGGCGGGCGACGAGGCCCGACACTACGGCCTCATCGCCGACCGGCTGGCCGAGATGGGAGTGGACCTCTCGGGCTTCTCGCCTCTGGCAGGCGGCCCGAGCCGGCTCTACCAATACTTCGAGACCCTGGAGTCGACTGTCGAGCGCATCGCGGCCACGCAGTTCACCCGGGAGGCGATCGGTTACAAGTCCAACGAGCTCTTCATCACCTACTGCGAAGCCGCGGGCGACCCCAACACCGCCCGGTTGTACCGGGAGAAGATCCAGCCCGACGAGAAGTACCACCACGACTGGGGCAAGGAGCTGCTGGGCCGCCTGGCCACGGGAGAGGCCGAGCGGGCCGCCGCCCGGAAGGCCGTGCTGAGCACCCTGGACCTGGCGGAGGAGCTCAGGAGCCTGGCCGCGGGGCGCCTCCTCGTGGAAACCCTGCCCGGGTGCTGAGCCCGCTTGCGCTCTCGGGCGGGAGCCCGGGAGCGCCCGGCGCGCAAATTCGGGGCGGCAGGACCGTGCTATCATCCCTGGCCGGCTAAAGATCAAGGGCCCGGAGTGGCCGCCCATTGGCGGACCCACCGCGCCGAGGCGCCCGGAGTGGAACTCGAGCCGATCGGCAAATACAAGGTCCTGGGCAAGATCGGGCAGGGGTCCATGGGCGTGGTCTACAAGGCCCTCGACCCCGTCCTCAACCGCTTCGTTGCCATAAAGACGATCTCGGCCAAGCTCGCGGTGGACAGCGAGGCGCGCAAGCGCTTCCTCCGCGAGGCCCAGTCGGCGGCGCGGTTGAATCACCCCAACATCGTCACCGTCTACGACTTCGGCGAAGAACACAGCCGGATCTACATGGCCATGGAGCTCCTCGAGGGCAAGGAGCTCAAGCAGATCATCGGCGCGGCCTCCCTGACCGAGCTCTCTGACAAGCTCAAGATCATGAGCCAGATCTGTGACGGCCTGGCCTTCGCCCACGAGAAAGACGTCATCCACCGCGACCTGAAGCCGGCCAACATCCACATCCTGCCCAGCGGCGACGTCAAGATCATGGACTTCGGCCTGGCCCGCTTCGGCACCTCGGAGCTGACCGCCACCGGCACCACCCTTGGCACCCCCAATTACATGTCGCCGGAGCAGGTGCGGGGGCACAAGGCGGACGCGCGCTCCGACATCTTTTCCCTGGGCGCGGTCTTCTATGAGCTCCTCACCCAGCACAAGGCCTTCGACGCAGAGTCCCTTCACTCCGTCCTCTTCCAGGTGGCGGAGAGCGATCCCCTCCCCGTCCGGCATTGGACGCCCGACACTCCCGAGATCCTCGTGCGGCTGCTGGAGAGGGCGCTGGCCAAGGATCCCGCCCTGCGTTTCCGGCACGCGGGCGAGATGAGGGAGGCGCTGCGCATCGCGGACAAGGTGATTGCAGGCGAGCTGGACGAGGAGGAGGGGCTGTCCGCGCTCGAGCCCGTGGAAGCGGACGAGACCATCGTCGACCCCTCTCTCGGCACCCTGGTCAACGCTCCCGCGATGGCCCGCCCCGGGGAGGCGGCCCCCCCCGATCGGTCGGGCCGGGGCCCGGCCTCTCTCCGGCCAAGGACGCTCGGCGGCGCCCGCTCCGTCCGTACGGTCGCCCGCCCCCCTGGCCGACCCGGGCCGCGGTCGCAGAGGCCGATCCCCGCGCCCCCGGCCCGCTCACCCCTGCCCGTCTACCTCTTGGGGGGCGCTCTGATACTGCTTTTGGGAGCGGGGCTGCTCTTCCAATGGACCCGCAGCCAGGCCCCCCTGGCGACCCCGACTCCCGCACCGGAGATCTCCAAGCAGAAGGAGCAGGTGGACGCCCTCACGGAGGCCCTCGTCACCAGCCAGCTCGAGTTGGCCCAGGAAAGCCTCAAGGACAAGAACTTCGAGGGCGCGGTGGCCAGGGCGGAGGGCGCGCTCAAGTTCGATCCCCAGAACTTAGAGGCGAAGAAGATCGTGGATCGAGCCCAGACGACGCTGAAGGAGCTGGACGGCGCGGCGGCCGAGGCGCGGACGGCCTTCCAGGCCGGCGACACGGACAAGGCCTCGCAGGCCCTTTCCAAAGTATTGGCCATCAACCCCAACCATCCCGTGGCCGCCGAGATGGCCGCCCGGCTGAATCGCTACTTCAAGGTCCAGGCGGAGGACGCGCGGAAGTCCATGAGCGAATCCCGGACGGCGGCCGACCGGGCCCGGGCGGGTGGGCAGCCCGCTTTTGCCGAGGGCGTGGCCGCCGTGCGCGAGGGGGAGAAGCTGCTCGCCAAAGGGGAATTCGCGGTGGCCACCCGGAAGTATCTGGACGCCCGCGATGCCTTCGAGCGCGCCGGCCACGCGGCGGTGATCGCGCGGAACGTGCCGCCCCCGCCCCCGCCTCCACCCGCCCACGCGGGCACGCCCCCGCAAACCGTCCCCACCACCCTCGTCGCCTCCGTCCCCACCCTGCCTCCCGCCACCCTTGCCGGCCCCGGCGCGGGCGCCCACCCCCCCGTCCCGTCCAGCCAACCCGCGCCTCCGCCCGAAGAGCCGGCCATCCGCAGGGTCCTCGACGACTTCGAGCGGGCCGTCACGGCGAAGGACGTAACGCTCCTCAAAGCGGTGAAACCCAACCTCTCCCCGGAGGACGAGAAGCGCTTCCGGGAGATCTTCAAGTTGATCAAGTCCTACCAGGTGAGCGTCACCATCGCGGGAATTCAAATCGATGGCGCCCAGGCCAAGGTGCGCCTGGCCCGACGGGACACGATTGACGGCAAGGCCGTCAACTCCCAGCCCACGTTTGTGCTGATCAAGGGGCCGGGCGGCTGGACGATCCGCGACTTCGCCCAGTAGGGCCGGCCGGGCGGGTCCCTAGAAGCTGTACTCCACTCCGAACAGGGGCGTGAAGTTGGCCCGGAGGCCGGCGTTGTCCAGCTTGAAGATCCCGTTCAGGTCGATGAGCAGGTTCCCCCCCGCGTTGAGCTTGAGGCCGACGGCCCCGTTCGTGATGTTGAAGGAGCTCGTGGAGAACCGGATGTCGGGAAGGGTGCTGCCCCCGCCCGGGAACGTGAAGCTCTGGAGGGGGGTGAAGGTCTGGGCCTGGAGCCGCGGCGAGTTGATCACCCTCCGGCCCAGGACGTCGAAGGCGAGCGTCAGCCTCTGCGCGAGTCCGATGTCCGCTCCCACCGCGTAGAGGTACTGGTTGGGCAGGCTCTGCTTCTCGCCCGTGAGGACGTTGCCGGCCAGCACGCTCTTGCCGTTCCATTGATACCCGAAGTTCACGTGGGGCGAGACCCGGCCCGCGGCGAAGGAGAAGGCAAGGAAGGGCTTGACCCCGGCCGCACCCGAGCCGAGGAAGTTGTTTTCGTCGCCGGTCGGCAGCCGCACGTCGACGGCCAGAGCCAGCCCCGTGCGGCCGCTCTTGATGGCCGTCCCCTTGAGGCGCAGGATTAGGTCCCCGATGCCGCTGGCGTTCCCGGAGCTCGAAAACGTCTTCGTGTTCCCATACCCTCCGGGGGCCGCGGGATCGGAGAAGAAATGGATCTTTGGATTAGAGGCGGTTCCGATCCGCTCGATGGTGGCCGCGGAGCTCACGGACATGTCAACCCGCACTAGGGGAACGGCCACGGAGAAATCCAAAAAATCGGTGACGCCGTAGCTCAGGAAAGCGGTGAACTGGTCGACGCCCAGGCTGATCGAGTTCATGGTGGAGACCACGTCCGCCTTACCTCCCGGGGCGGCCCCGTCGTGGGTGAAAACGGCCGGAACCGCTGCCAGGTCAATGGCTTCAATGCTGTCGAAGCTGAAGCGCTGGTAGTTGACGCCCAGGGAGAACTTCTTCCGACCGATGGTCTCCGCCCGTTCCGCGAAGATGGGGCCGAAGCTTTGCGTGGACCGCTTCATGACCCCGAGGGCAGGATCCAGCTCGTACGTGAAGCCGGAGGCCGGCGAGGGTAGCGGCACCGAGGCCAGCTGGCTCGCGAGGGAGGTGTTGAAGAGCGTGAACTCCGCCTGGAAGGCGCTGTTGAAGTGGGCGGAATGGTTGGAACCGTCGGGGAGGAGAGCCTGGCTCTCCACCTTCAACCCGTTCGGGCCGTAAAGAGTCGGGATCACGAAGGCGAGGGGGCAGCCTGGACCTGGACAATTGCCCGGGACCTGGGCCCAAACCGCCACGGGGCTGGCCAGGGCCAAGCCCAGAGCCAGCAGCGCCACCTTCCTAATCATCATGGCCTCACAGTCTTGCTTAACAAGCCGCTACGGCCGTCGGAGGGTCACGGGCCACTCGGATAGCGACGGTTCAACTGGGTACGAAAAGTAGTTTCCACCCTGCGCGCGAGGGTGTCAAGCGCGTCACCCCCCTCGTAGCGCGGTGGACACGAGCGTGTTATCATCATTTTGAAAAACCTAAAGGCCCGGGTGCCGTCGGCAGCAGCCCTCCCCTTGTCGTTCTTGAGGCAGCATGGAGCTCGAGCGGATCGGCAAGTACCGTATCCTCGGAAAGATCGGGCAAGGGGCGATGGGAGAGGTCTTCAAGGGCCAAGACCCCTTCCTCAACCGCTCGGTTGCCGTCAAGACCATATCCGCGAGCCTGGCCGGCGATGAGGAAGTCCGCAAGCGGTTTCTCCGCGAAGCCCAATCCGCCGCCAAGCTGAATCACCCCCACATCATCACGGTCTACGACTTCGGGGAGGAGCACGGGAAGATCTACCTGGCCATGGAGCTTCTGGAGGGCAAGGACCTCAAGGACCTCATCGGCGGCAACCTACTGAGCAATCTCAACCAGAAGCTCGACATCATGGAGCAGATCGGCGAGGGGATGGCTTTCGCCCACGCCAACGACGTCGTCCACCGCGACCTGAAGCCCGCCAACATCCACATTCAGCCCAGCGGCCAGGTCAAGATCATGGACTTCGGCCTGGCCCGCTTCAGCTCCTCGGACATGACGCGCACGGGGATGGTGACGGGAACTCCCCACTACATGTCGCCCGAGCAGGTGCGGGGAGAGAAGGCGGACGCCCGGTCCGACATCTTCTCCCTGGGGGCCGTCTTCTACGAGCTCCTCTCGAACCACAAGCCCTTCGACGGCGACTCCATGCACACCGTTCTCTTCCACGTGCTGCAGGACAACCCCGAGCCGCTGCGCCATTGGGTGGACCTCCCCCCCATCCTGGTCGAGCTCGTGGAGAAGGCGCTCTTCAAGGATCCGGTCCGGCGTTTCCAGAACGGCGGCCGCCTTCGCGACGGCGTACGGGCCGTGCGCCGGGCGATCGCCGAGGGGCGGGAATGGGATACGAGCCTCGAGGACGAAATGGGCCCGGAACATCAGGAAATGGAGAGAGCCGGGAGCTCGGCGCCGCTTTCGGGGGGAGAGCGACGGGTGGTGGGATCCACCGCCCTCGATCTGGCCCGTACCCCGGACCCGACGACGGAGAAGACGCGGCGCTCGCCCCAGACCCTCCCCGCCCGGTCGGGGAGCGGATCGAGCCTGGGGAGGTCCCGGGTCCCCGCCGCCCCCGCGTCCTCGCGACTGCCGATCTACCTGGGCGGGGGGTTCGTGTTGGTGCTGTTCGTGGCGGCCGGCATCTTCTACGCGCTCTACTCGTCACGCACGCCGCAGGGGGCCCCCGCGCCTCCCGCCACCCAGGATGCGGCCAAGGAGCAGATTGGCGCCCTGACCCAGGCCCTGGTCGGGAACCAAGTCGAGCTGGCCCGCAAGAAGCTCGAAGACAAGAACTATTCGGGCGCGGCGGCCCAGGCCGAGCGGGCCTTGAAGCTCGACCCCAAGAACGCGCCCGCGCAGAAGATCTTGGATGAGGCTCAGGCTCTCCTGAAGGACCTCGAGGCGGCCGCCCAGGAGGCGCGGGCGGGGCTGAAGGCCGGCAACACGGACAAGGCCTCCCAGGCCTTCTGGAACCTCCTCACCATCGATCCCAACCACGCCGCCGTCGAGGAGCTCGCGGGACCCCTGGACCGCCAGTTTCGTGCCCAGGCCGAGGAGGCGCAACACCTCATGAGCCAGGCGCGCGGGGCGGCCGAACGCGTCAAGGCCGGCTCCCTGGAGCCGTTCTCCGAAGCGGCGACGGCGGCCCGCGCGGGGGAGGGCTTCCTCGCCAAGCGGCAGTTCGCCCAAGCCGCCCGGAAGTTCCTGGATGCGCGAGACGGATTCGAGCGTGCCCGCCGGTTAGCTCAGCGCTGACGGGGCCGCCGCCCACGGGATCCCGGCAACTGCTCTGAGAGGAAGGACCCTTGGCCCTGGCGGCCGGTGCGAGCCTCGGACCCTACCGCATCATCGAGCCCCTCGGTCGGGGCGGAATGGCCTCGGTCTACAAGGCCTACGAGGAGGCCCTCGACCGCTACGTGGCGGTCAAGGTGCTGCCCCCGGAGTTCATGCACGACCCCACGTTCGCGGAACGCTTCCGCCGCGAGGCCAGGGTCGTGGCCCGCCTCGAGCACCCGAACATCATTCCCATCTTCGCCTTCGACATCGCGGAGGGGATCCCCTGGATGGCCATGCGCTTCATCGCGGGGGGAACCGTCTCCGCCCTCCTCCGCGGCGCTCCCGGACGCCTGCCTCGGGAGCGCGTGATCGCGATCCTGCGGGGCGTGGCCGATGCCCTCGACTATGCGCACGGGAAGGGGGTCATCCACCGCGACGTCAAGCCCCACAACGTGCTCGTCGACGAGGAGGGGCGCATCTACCTCGTCGACTTCGGGGTGGCCAAGATGGTGGAGACCTCGAGCGGCCTCACCGCCACCGGCATGATCAGCGGTACCCCCCAGTACATGGCCCCCGAGCAGATCACCGCCCTCACCGTGGACCAGCGCGCCGACATCTATTCCCTGGGCATCGTGGCCTACGAGCTCCTGACCGGGCGCGTGCCCTTTGTCGCCGACACCCCCATCGCGGTGCTCATGAAGCATGTCTCGGATTCGATACCGCTGCCCTCGCCCGACGAGGTGCCGGAGCCGATGGTGCGGGCCCTCCTCAAATGCACGGCCAAGAAGCCCGAGGACCGGTGGCCCACCACGGGCGCCTTCGTGGATGCCCTGGAGAGGGGAAAGGCTGAGGCCGAGGCTCCCGCGGCCCTTCCCCACGTGCCCACGACCGTGGACCTGCGCGTGCCGGCGCTTCCCCCTCCCGCCGCGCCCACGGTTTCTCCCGCCGCTCCCTCTCCGGGCCCTGCGCCTCCGGCGAGACCCCCTGCGGGGGGGGCCAGAGGGCGCGGCTTCCCCACCGTGACCCTCCTCTTCGTGTTGGGACTGGCTGGCTTTGTCTACCTCACCGAGCAACAGCTCATCCCGTGGTCCTCCCTGGCCGCGCTCCTCTTTCCGGAGTCGGCGGTGACGACGAGCCCGTCGGGGCCGGAGCTCAGCCATTCCGGATCCGGGCCGGTGGCGGGGGGCCCTGCCGTCCGGGGCCCGGCCCCTCTGCCCGATCCCTCCCCATCCCTCGCCGTCTCCCCCCCTCCTCCCGCTCCTGGCCCGCTCACAACCGCGGCTCCCGAGGGTCCGGGTGGTCCCCCCCCCACGGTGCAGAGTCTTCTGGAGTCGCTCGGCGATTCGGACCCCGACAAGCGCTCCCAGGCCGCCAAGGCCCTCGGGAGCCTGGGGGGCGCGGCGCGGGAGGCCGTCCCCGCCCTGACCGTCGCCCTCAAGGATCACGAGGGCCTGGTGCGGACGGAGGCGGCGCGGGCCCTGGGCCGCATCGGTCCCGAGGCCAGGACCGCGGTCCCCGCGCTGAGCGCCGCCCTCAAGGACCGGGAGCCGCTGGTGGCCCGGGAAGCTGCGGAAGCCTTGAAGAAAATCGGGAGTGCCAGCGGCTCGTTCTGACGGAGAGTCGAGGCCCTCGCCTTGGCGAACCGAATGGCCTGGGGCATCATGGACGGGCGGCCATGTCGAGACCCACGAACGAAGACACGCGTCGGGAGACGGAGCCAGCTGAGGTCGTCCAGCTGCGCCGCGAGCTCGCCGAGGTGCTCTTCCACCTCCCCGATGCCCTGGTGGAGGTGGACCTCGAGACCGGCCACGTCCTGTACCTGAACCGCCTGGCCGAGATGCTCCTCGGCTACGGCGACGAAGACATCCGAGCCGGCCTCCACAGCCGGGTCCTCTTCGAGGAGGAGGGGGAGTACCACAAGGCGACCCGGGTCGTGAACTCCTTCGTGGCCCGCTCGCGGGACACGGGCGCGCCCTATGAGCGCGCGATAGGCCAGGATCTCTACGAGTTCCGCATGTGCCGGAAGGGCGGGGACACCTTCTTCGCCGAGACCCAGACCTCCTTCGTTCTCGACGAGAGGGGCGTGCCTATCCGCATGCGCACGATCCTCCGCGACGTCAGCCCGCGCAAGGAGATGGAACGGCGGCTGGCGGAGTTGAGCGTGCGCGACCCCTTGACCGGCTGCTACAACCGGCGCTACCTGGAGCGCCAGCAGCCGGAGCTGGAGCGGCCCACCGCGCGCTGGGCCTGCCTCGTCTTCGACCTGAACGACTTCAAGGCCATCAACGACACCTACGGGCACGAGGAGGGCGACCGCGTGCTCAGGAGCTTCGTCCACTTCGTGAGCCGCCACCATCGCACGGACGACATCCTCGTCCGGCTGGGCGGTGACGAGTTCGGCCTCATCCTCCACGCAGACTCGGAGAAGGAGGTGCAGGTCGTGTCCCGGCGCATCCTGGAGGCCGCCGCCCTCGACAGCCCCGCCGGCTTCAGCATGGGCATGGCCTACCGGCGTCCGGGGGAAGGGTTGGAGGCGGTGCTGGCCCGGGCCGACCGGGTCATGTACGCGTCGCGGGGCCGGCGCCTCCGTAAGGGGGCGCGGGGGCCGGTGGGCTCGCCGCCGGGGGAGCCGGGGGGCGCCTGAAGGGCAGGGCCAGAAGCCAAAACAGGCAGAAGGCGAGAGCACCCGCAGCGACAATGTAGAGCGGCCAGGGGCCGAACCAGTCCAGGATCGTGGGGGTAGCCGGCCGGGCCCGCAGGAACATGAAGTTCGTGCCGAGCATGGCGTTGACCCCGCCGACCAGAGCCGCGTAGCCGGCCGTGGCCAGGAAGGCCCGCCGCGCCGACCCCGGTCGGGGCCGGAGGCCGAAGCCGAAGGTCAGGACCAGCGCCGCCACCACCACCAGGCCGTGGAGCCCGAAGAAGGCGAGGAACTCCCAGCGCGGGAAGCCCTGGCGGAGGTCGGGGGTGACCATCGCGAGGCCGCTGCCGGCCAAGGCCCAGAAGTAGAGCAGCTCCGCCGTTCGCCGGTCCAGCCTGATCAGGGAATAAACGGCGAGGAGCATGGCCAGGTCGCAGAGCTGGAGGGGCAGCACGTTCTGCAAGGTCAGCCAGCCCCCGGCGACGCCCATGGCCATCTCGAAGCCGATGATGGCGAGGAGGAGGGTGGCCAAGGCGTAGCGGAAGCCGCCGGCCAAGGCTCCCGAGGGGCGGGCCCGCACCCGCCGGGCCAGGACCAGGGCCAGAAGCACCGTCCCCAGGAGGACGGTGACGTGGGCGACGCCGAAGAGAACAAAAGGGGGGGCAGGGTCGGAGAACACGGCCGGGCGCCCGCCTCAGGCGGCGCGGTTCAAGTACTCGCGGAGCTCGATCAGGAGCTCCTCCGCGCCGGGATACCGCTCCCCGGGGTCCTTCTGGAGAAGGCGGAGGACGATGGTCTCGAGCTGCCGGGGCAGCCCCGGCACCACCACCGAGGGCGGGGTGGGCGCCTCCGACACGTGCTTGCGGAGGGTGGCGAACGGGGTGTCGCCCACGAAGGGCTTCTTACCGGTCAGGATCTCGTAGAAAACGATGCCCAGCGAGTACAGGTCGCTGCGGGCATCGGCTCCCTTTCCTTCCGCGGTCTCGGGGGCGACGTAATCGGGGGTCCCGAGGAAGGCCCCGGTGACGGTCAGCCCCTCGAAGCGGCGGGCGCGGGCGATGCCGTAGTCCATCACCTTCACGGTGCCGTCCTCCACGATCATGATGTTGGAGGGCTTGAGATCGCGATGGACCACTCCCTTGAGGTGGGCGTAGTCGAGCGCTTCTGCCACCTGGGTGACGATCTTGGTGGCCGGCTTGCCGGGCAGGGCCCCGACCTTCCGGATGTGGGCCTGCAGGGTCTCCCCTTTGACGAGCTCCATGGTGAAATAAGGCACGCCGTCCACGTGCCCGCGCTCGAAGATGCGGATGATGTTGGGATGGTGGAGGGTGCGGCCGATCTCGGCCTCCCGGAGAAAGCGCTCCAGGAACTCGGGGTCTTCGAGGAAGGCGGCCAGGGGCCGCTTAAGAGCCACCTGCTCGCCGTTGCGCTCGGCCAGAAACACGGTGGCCATCCCACCCTTGCCCAGGGGATCCAGCAAGAGATAGTCGCCGAAGCGCTCGCCCACGCCCTTGGTCGCCTCCGGGGGGAGGGACCGGGTCTCCAGCAACTGCTCCAGGTTCAGCTCTTCCGCGCCCACCGTGACCGGGCTGATCGCGGTCCCGCGCCTGGAGGCGGAGGTCGCGGGGGCGGGACGGGCCGGCGCGGACTTCGTCCGAGAGGGGACGGCCACGGTGGGGGCGGGGGCCGCTGGCTGGCGCCGCTTCCAGGCCCAGTAACCCACGGCCAGGATGAGAAGGCCGGCCGCGGCGGCCGACCCCAGAAGCACCCGGGGAGACACGGCCGGGGCCGTCGGCAGCAGCACGGCTCGGACGGTGGTGGGGCCCGAGTTCCCGACGTCCACGCTCTGGGCCACATCCAGATGGTCGGTCAGGGTCAAACGGAGGCGGTGCGTCCCCGGCGCCACGCCGCTCTTCACGAGCCGCCCGGAACCGGGATCGGTGGCCCCGAGCGCCTCGTCATCCAAATAGACCGCGGCGCCGGGGGGCTCGGAATAGACCAGGAGCGATGCGATCTCCGCGGGGGCGGGAGTGGCGGAGGGACCCGGCGCGGGACCGGTGGCCACCAGCGTGCGGATCTCCAGGGTCGGTCGGCCAGCCGTGATCCGGACCGGGAACGTCTGGTCAGCCGCGCCTTCCTTGTGAAGAGTGATCTCGTACGCTCCGGACGCCAGGTCAACCGTGAGCGGCGTGGTGCCCAGCCGCCGCCCGCCCAGCAAGGCGGTGGCCCCCTCCGGGTCCGATCTCAAGTCCAGCGTGCCCGTGGCGGCAACGGGGCTGAGCGTCGTCCCGGGGGTGGGGGCGACGGGGGCAAGGGTCGTCGCGGGAGTCGTCACCTGCGCCACCACCGGAGGGGGTGGCACGGCGAGGGTGGTGGGGGGGGGCGGGCCCGGAGTAGGGCTGGCCACGGCCACCCGCGTCTTGGCGAGGGCGTCCACGAGGCCCGCGATCCGCGACCGCTGGGCGGGAGGCTCCTTGCCCTTGGCCTCGGATCGGGCGAGGGCCTCGCGCGCGGCCTCGACGTTGCCCACCAGCAGCTGGGCTTCGGCCAGGCGCAGGTAGGGGTAGTACTCGTCGAGCCGATTGGTGCCGTAGGTCAGGAGGTTGGTGCCGGGCTCGGCCCGCATCCGGATCGAACGCTCGAAGAGCTCGACCGCCCGCGCGCCCTTCTGCTGCTTCAGGGCCTCGAGGCCGCGGGCGTAGGCATCGAACCAATCCTCCCCCTGTGCCCAAGGGGCGGCCAGGAGGAGAAAGCTCATGAGGGTGGCCCCCCGGAGCCAGAGCCTGCGTCCCTGATGCCACCCGTCCAAGGGTCCTCCCCGCAGCCGCCCGCGAAGTGGGCGGGCGGAAAGCTCAGTTGCTCTCGTCTCCCTTGCTCCCGAAGAGACTGCGGAACATCCGCTTCAAGGGATCGTTCTCCGCGCCGAAGCGGTAGATGATCGAGGCCACGATGCGGTCCTCCTTGACCGCCTCCGTGGAAGCGGCGGTGCCGGATTGGACCGGCTGTCCCTGGCGCAGGCGCAGGAAGAGGAGGCCATTGGAGTTCTGTCGCTCGAAGGCCACGTCGAGCACGAACCGGCTGAAGTTCAGGCCTGTTCCCGCCGTCCATCCCTTGATCTGCTTGCCCTCCGTCTGCCCGAGCTCCGTGATGGGGGAGCGGTCGCGGAAGAGTCCGCCCCGGAGGGGGAGGATGAGCTTGGAGAGCACGACAAGGTACTCTCCGCCCGCGCGCCAGGTGACGGTGTTCGTGGTCGAGGTCTCCGCTGCCGGGAGCATGTCGAAGAAGTTCCGGTCGTTGAAGGAATCCTCCGCCTCCCCCGTGGGACCGGTCTTGATCGGGGTGAGGAGGGTCCCCGCGGGGACGTTCCGGATCGTGGCCTGCGACCACTGGGACCAGGTGCAGTCCCCGGTCAGGGTGAGCCCCTTGAACGGCCGCAGGGCGATGCCGGCCCCGGCGCTGCGGGGCCAGTAGAGCTGGGTCTTCATGCCCAGGCTCTGGGGCACGGCCGCGCCCGGCTTTCCGTTCTGGTCGAAGCTGATTTGCGAATCGTGCTCGGTGAGCTCGTAGGCCCCGTTGAACGGCAGGCGCAGGACGCCCCCCAAGCTGAGCCTCGAGTAGCGAAGGAGGAAGCCGGCGTTCATGCTAAGCGCACGCATGCTCTGTTCCTGGTTGAAGTGCTTGTCCACGAGGGGAACCTCGACGAACCGCCCGCCCGGTCCCCGAACCTGGAGGTGGAAGTTGTTCTCGCCGCTGGCCGTCCAGTCCCCGAACCAGTAGTTGACGCTGGCGCCCAGGGAGAGGCGCGGGGCCACCTGGTATCCGGCCGAGAGGCTGACGGTCTGGAAGGCCCCCGACTGCGCGGGCGTGATGTCGGCGATGAAGTCCCCGTTGCCCGCGAGGCGGGGATCGACATCGCTCAACTTGATCGTGTCCTGGACCGTGGCCTTGCCCTGCCCAAAGAGGTCCACGGAGCGCTGGTAGGAGGCCTGGATAGTGAGGTTGCGACCGCCCACCTCGAAGGGGATGGCCATGCCCCCGAAATCGATGGCCCCGTGGCGGACGGAAGACTCGCTGGTGATGACCGTGTTGGCGCGCGGGACGGACACGATGGAGGTGAGGTCGTCCGAAAAACCCACGATTGCGAGTTCGGTGCGCCTCAGCTGGGCGAGGCCGGCGGGGTTGAAGGAGGCGGCGGTACCGTCGTCCGCCACCGCGATGAAGGCTCCGCCCATACCCAGGCCGCGGGCGCCGGCTCCGATGGGGCTGAACGAGTTCCGGAGGACCACATTCTGCAGCGACTGGGCGATCGCCCCGTCGGCTCGAAGCAACCCCCCCACCAGGAACGCGACCCCGATCGTTCGCCTCATCCGCTACCCTCCTCGCGCTCCGTGGCCCTCTCTTAGTCACTGATGCGAAAAGAGGTTACGGAGCAGGCACACTCTAACGCCGTGCCTGAATACGTGTCAACGCGGGCGCTCCGGACTCGGAACGCGATCGGCGAGGGTGGAGCCGCCCAGTCCGCGGTGGCCGTCTCTGCGACGCCCCGGAGGGCACTCCGGGGTCGGCCGCGGAGCTTCCCTCTCGTCGTGTCCGAGGCGCGAGGGGGGAGTGAGAGGGTGACGCTCGCCGCGCTATCATCCACCGGGGGTCACGAGGCGGGCCGCCGGGTCCGTCCTTGGGGCGCTCTCGCAAAGGAGGTTGCCATGCCCGCGAAGCCCTCCCGTCTTCTGGGCATTGTTGCCGGGTGTCTGCTGCCGATGGCGGTCCCGGGGTGCTCGTCGACGACCGTCACCGAGAGCCGGACCTCCTGGTACACGACCTGCGGCGATCCCGTCTGCCGGGGATATCAGAAGCCCGCGGGGGTGGCCGCCTGCACGACCGAGAAGGCGGGGGGCGCCTGCGGGACCGAGGGTGCGCGCTGCGACCCCTTGGACTCCTGCAACCGGCTTCTCCTCTGCAGCGCCACCGATCCCAAGCTCCAGGGGTGCCCCATCTCGACCCGGGCGGTCAAGCGCGACGTCCACTACCTGGATGACGAGGCGCTGGAACAGTACGCCCGCGAGCTCCGAAGAGTGAAGCTCGCCACCTATCGCTACCGCGGTCCCGACTCCACCCCTCGCCTCGGGTTTCTCCTCGAGGACCACCCGCCCGCGGAGGCGGTGGACGCCGAACGCGACATGGCCGACCTCTACGGCTACACCAGCCTGGCGGTGGCCGCGTTTCAGGTCCAGGCTCGGCAGATCGAGGAGCTGCAGCAGGAGGTGGCACGCTTGCGCGTGGAGTTGAGCAAAGCACGCCCGCCCCAGCCCTAGGTTGACCCCCGAGACCCTCCTCCCTCAAGATCCCGGGGTGTCCGCGCTTTCCCGCTCCTTTCGGCAGCGCTTCCGCGACGCGGCTGGAGAGGAACGGGGCCTGCTCTTCGCCTTGATCCTCGCCCACCTCGTTCTCCTTTGGGCGTTCACCTACGTCCCCACCCACGACGGCCCCGCCCACCTCGAGAATGCCAAGATCCTGGCCGACTACTCCCGCCCCGACCTTGACCTCCTGGCCCGCTACTACCGCTTCAACCGGGAGCTGGGCGCCAACTGGTTCGGCCATCTCATCCTGGCCGGGCTCACCCGCTTCCTGCCCCTGCTCCTGGCGGAGAAGCTCTTCCTCAGTGGCTACGCCATCCTCCTGCCCCTCTCCGTTCGCTACGCCGCCAACGTGCTCCGGCCTGGCTCCGGGTTCCTGGCCGTCCTCGTCTTTCCCTTTCTCTACGGCTTCCTCTTTCACTTCGGCTTCTACTCCTTCGTCTACAGCCTCCCCCTGTTCTTCTTCACCCTCGGCTACTGGCTGAAGCACGGCCAGGACTTGACGCTGGGCCAGACCGTGTCCCTGAGCCTGCTCGCCCTTCTCCTCGCCTTCACCCACCTCTACTCCCTGGTCATGGCCTCCCTTGCCATTGGCGTCCTCGCCTTCTCCTTCACCCTCGCGGATTTCCGGGGAGGCCATCCCCCCGCGGCATCAGCCTGGCCGGCTTTCCGCTCCCGCGTCCTGGTGACCCTCTACGCGTTTCTCCCCTCGCTCCTCCTCCTTGTCGTGTTCCTCCTCCCCCGCCACCGGGCCTGGTCGCCCGCCTCCGCCCCGCCCCGGGACCGGCTGTTCGCCCTGACCCGGGCCGAGGCCGTCCTGTCTTTTGGCGCGCAGGACCCGGTGGAGGGGTGGCTCGCGCGCTCGGTCTTCTGGCTGCTAGCGGGCGCTTTGGTCTATGTCCTGGGCCGGAAGCTCCTCGAGCGGCGATGGGAGCGCAGGGACGGGCTCTGGCTCGTCTTCTTGGTGGCTCTGGCCCTTCTTTTTCGAGTGCCCGATCAGGCCGCCTCCGGCACCCGTCTGCAGGAGCGGGCGGAGCTCTACGTCTTCCTGGTCCTCATCCTGTGCCTCGCCACCGAGCCCTTCGGGAAGAGGGGCGCGCTCGGCCTGCAGGCCCTGGGGGTTGTGCTCGCCCTCGCCCTGCTCGGCCGGCATGCCGAGGGTCACGCCGCGTGGAACGTCGATCTCGAGGAATACCTGTCCGGCCGGGCCCTCATCGAACCCAACCGGACGCTGCTGCCCATTTTGGCCCGCGCTCCCCGCGGCCACGATCCGCATCCTCTCCAGCACGCGGCCGGGTATATCGCGGCCGAGCGGGGGGTCGTGGACCTGGCCAACTATCAGCCCGCCACCGGCCACTATCCGCTCCTGTTCCGCCCCGCCCTCGATCCCACCGGTTGGGTGAGCTTCGTTCTCGAGGGGGGCTCGGCGGATGTGGACATCGCCGGTTACGAGCAGGCCACGGGCGCCCGCGTGGACTACGTCCTCCTGTGGGACGCGCCCACGGACGAGGCGGAAGCCGCGCGGATGCTGGGGTCGGTCGTGGGCCGGCTCCGGGAGGGCTACACGCCGGTCTTCACCTCGACCCCGCGGGGACGAATGCAGCTCTTCCGTCGGAAGTGATCGGTCGTGCCCTTCGAGACGAGCTTCATCTATTTCCCCTCCCGCCTTCTGGAGGTCACGCCCGCGGACTTCGGCCTCGCCTTCGAGGAGGTCTATCTCGCGGCCGAGGACGGGGTCAGGATCCACGCCTGGCGGCTCCCCCTCCCGAGCCCCCGCTTCACCATCCTCTTCGCCCACGGCAACGCCGGCAACATCAGCCACCGCCTGGACCGCGCGCGCCTCATGGGGTCGCGGCTCGCGGCCGAGGTCTTTCTTTTCGACTACCGCGGCTATGGGAGGAGCGAGGGAAGGCCGGACGAGGGGGGGACGTATCGAGACGCAAGGGCCGCGTATCTTTACCTCACGGAGACGCGGGGGGTGCCCCCGGATCGGCTGGTCCTCTTCGGGGAGTCGCTGGGGTCGGCGGTCGTCTTGGACCTAGCCCTCGAGCGAGCGGCCCGCGCCCTCGTCCTCGAGTCCCCCTTCACCTCCATCCCGGACATGGCGCGCCTCGTGCTCCCCTGGCTTCCCCTGTCGGCGCTTCTCCAAACCCGGTACGACAACCTCGCCAAGGTGGGCGGTCTCAAGGTCCCCCTCCTCGTCCTGCACGGCGACCGGGACGAAGTGGTGCCCTTCGCGCAGGGGCAGCGGGTGTTCGAGGCGGCGCCGGAGCCCAAGCGCTTCCACCGGATCGCGGGGGCCGGGCACAACGACACCTACCTCCGGGGAGGCGAAGCTTACTGGGCAGTGCTCGATGAGTTCCTACGGCAGGGTCCGCTCGCCGCGGAGGGACGCTCCTAGCGGGCGAGCTTCCGGTACTTGATGCGATGGGGCCGGTCGGCCTCCGTCCCCAGCCGCCGGTGCCGGTCGCTCTCGTAATCCTGGTAGTTCCCCTCGAACCACACCACCTGGCTCTCTCCCTCGAAGGCCAGCATGTGGGTGGCGATGCGGTCCAGGAACCAACGATCGTGGCTGATCACGACCGCGCAGCCGGCGAAGCTCACCAGCGCCTCCTCCAGGGCGCGGAGGGTGTCCACGTCCAGGTCGTTGGTGGGCTCGTCAACGAGCAGCAGGTTGCCCCCGCTCTTGAGCAGGGTGGCCAGGTGGAGGCGGTTGCGCTCCCCCCCCGAGAGGTCCTTCACCCTTTTCTGCTGGTCGGGGCCCCGGAAGTTGAAGGAAGCGGCGTAGGCGCGCGAGTTCACCTCCCGCTTGCCGACCATGACCACGTCCTTACCCCCGTCCGAGATCTCCGCCCAGACCGTGCGCTCGCCAATCAAGCTGTCCCGGCTCTGGTCCACGTAGGAGAGCACGACGCTCTCCCCGATCCGCAAGCTCCCCGCGTCCGGCTTCTCCTCGCCCATGATCATCCGGAAGAGCGTGGTCTTGCCTGCCCCGTTGGCACCGATGACGCCCACGATCCCCCCCCGGGGCAGGGTGAAGTTGACGTCGTCCATGAGCAGATTCTCGCCGTAGCCCTTGCGCAGCCCCCGGGCCTCGATGACGAGCTCGCCCAGGCGCGGGCCGGGCGGGATCCGGATCTCGGCCGCCCCCTCGCGCTTTTCCGCCGCCTGCTCCTCCGCCAAAAGCTCCTCGTAGTGGGCCAGGCGGGCCTTGCCCTTGGCCTGGCGCGCCCGCGGGGCCATGCGCACCCACTCCAGCTCGCGCTGCAGGGTCCGCCGCCGAGCCGATTCCTCCTTCTCCTCCTGGGCCAGCCGGTTCTGCTTCTGGTCCAGCCAGGAAGAGTAGTTGCCCTCCCAGGGGATGCCCGCCCCTCGGTCCAGCTCCAGGATCCACCCCGCCACGTTGTCGAGAAAGTAGCGATCGTGGGTGATGGCAACCACGCAGCCCTTGTACTCCTTGAGGAACTGCTCCAGCCAGGCCACCGACTCCGCGTCCAGGTGGTTGGTGGGCTCGTCGAGGAGGAGCATGTCGGAGGGCTGCAGAAGGAGACGGCACAAAGCCACCCGCCGGCGTTCGCCGCCCGAGAGCCGGGTCACGTCCGCGTCCCCCGGCGGCAACCGCAGGGCGTCCATGGCCACCTCGACCGCGTGGTCCAGCTCCCAGGCGTTGGCGGCCTCGATCTTGTCCTGGACCCGCGCCTGCTCGTCCATGACCTTGGTCATCTCCGCGTCCGGAAGATCGTCCCCGAGCTTCATGGACAGCTCTTCGAAGCGGTTGAGGAGGGCGCGGATCGGAGCCACCGCCTCCTCCACGTGCTCGAGGACGTTCTTCCCGGGGTCCAGCTGAGGCTCCTGGGGGAGGTGACCGATGCGCGTGCCCTCCGCGGAAAAGGCCTCTCCCGCGAAGTCCTTGTCCAGCCCGGCCATGATCCGCAGGAGCGTGCTCTTGCCCGCCCCGTTCGGCCCCAGCACCCCGATCTTGGCGTCGGGATAGAAGGAGAGCCAGATCCCGCGCAGGATCTCCTTGCCTTGGGGCGTGACCTTGCGCAGGTCCTTCATGGTGAAGATGAATTGGGGTGGCATGGGTGGGGCCGATTGTGCCACGGACTGCGCGGGACAAGAAGTCGGAGGGCTCAACGAAAAAATTCGGTTGGGTTATGGCTAGCGTCGGGGGGCGGCGCCCGGCGTCCCGCGGCAGGAGCGTCGGGATCAACTGCTCCTGCCGACGCCCGGGACACTAAACCTGCGCTCTAGGGTCGACAGAGCGGCGGCTGGTCCCGGGCTTAGACCCTTGGTGACCAATCGTTCTAGGCAAGTAGTAGACAAGTCGGTCCTCCGCCTCTCCGTCCGCCTTGGTCGTCGGGCTTGTCCTGGTTTCTACCTTGGGAGGAAAACTGCATCAATATATAATATCCATATGAAACCTATACAGGTCCTCTTCGACGAGCCCTTGCTGCGACGCCTCGATTCTGATGGCGAAGTACGCAAGTTCGGGCGGTCCGCCGTGTTGAGGCGCGCCGCGACCGAATACCTGAAACGGTCCCGGGCCAAGCGCATCGCCGAGACTTATCGCCGCGCCTACGGGGAGGGCGGCGGTTTGGGGAGCGACTTTGCGGGCTGGGAGGACGAGGGCTCGTGGCCCGGGAAGTGAGCCGTGGCGAGATCTGGCGCTACCGATTCAACGCGCCCGACAAGCAGCGCCCGGTCCTCGTCCTGACCCGGCAGGAGGTCATCGGGCTGCTGCATACGGTCATGGTAGCGCCGGTCACATCTACGATCCGCGGCGCTCCCAGCGAGGTCGTGGTAGGAGTGAAAGAGGGGCTGAAACACGAATCGGCTGTAAACCTCGACCATGTCCAGACCGTCGAACGGGCGAGGCTCACGGGTTATGTCGGCCAGCTGGGGCCGGACCGGATGCGCGAGGTGTGCCGCGCCCTTTCAATCGCCGTGGGCTGCGACGGCTGACGCCGGTCTCGCACCGTCACACCGAGGCGGTTTGAGCAGCGTCCCAGTTGGCGACTCCGGCCGGTTTGTATAGAAGCTTTCTGACCCTGAAGTGCTTTACGTGGTCGCCTGGATGGAATTGAACCGCCGCCACGCGGATTTTCAGCTCGTCGCGGGTCCTGGCGCTACGTGACTAAATGCTCTTGCATCGTCCCGCATTCTGTTGATGTCACGAAGGTTGGGGCATCCACCCTCAGATGATGCGGGACGACCGGGACGATAGCTTCAGATAGAACTCACAGACCGGGCACGGGCCGCGATGTGGTTCTCAGAGCCTTTCCACTTTCCCCATCGTGTCTTCGATGCGTACGCGCGCCCCCAGGGCCAGAGCCGAATTTGCGATGTGAGCCGCCCGCGCGGCCAGGTGGCCGGTACGCATGGGAGCGTTTGGTGCCTTCCGGCTGCGGATGCAATCGAGCCAGTTGCGAAGATGGCTGATGGAGCCGTCACCGATGGAGCGCACGTGTATCTCCGGCTCCGGTGTGAACGACGAGCCCGGCTTCTTGCTCGCCTCACTGAATACCAGCAGGCGCTCCCGGTCGATCTTGAGCGTGCCCTGTTCGCCTCGGAACTCGAGACCTCCGTCGTCGATGCTGCTGCCGTAGGTCCCGGTGTGAGTGACCATGAAGTCCTTCGGGTACTCGAGAGTCGCCGTCACCGCGTCGGGCCATTCCCACGTCTTCATGAGGTAGTTGCGCCCAGTGGTCACCGCGCTCAGCGGTGTGTCAACTCCCATGTACCAATGGACCACATCGATCCAATGGGTCAGCAGATCGGTCAAAACGCCTCCCCCGAAGTCCTTGAAGTGCCGCCATTGGAGAAATCGGGCAGCGTCGAAGGGTTGATCCGGCGCCGACCCGAGCCATCGCTTCCAGTTGAGTCGTGCCACGTCGACCTGCGGCAGCGCCTGCGTGCTCCGGAGTTGGTACCAGTACGTGTTCACGAGGGTGACCCGGCCGAGCTTGCCGGAGTCGACGATCTGCTTGCCCAAGATCCAATGGTCCCAGCTTCGCTGCTGGGTGCCGGTCTGCACCACCTGCCGGGAGGCCTCGACTGCAGCGACCATGGCGGCGCCCTCTTCGATGGAGTGCGAGACGGGCTTCTCGACGTAGACGTCTTTGCCCGCGGCGATGGCCTCGAGCGTCATCGTTTTGTGCCAGTGGTCAGGAGCGCCGATGAGGACTGCGTCGACGGTTTTGTCGTCGAGCAGGCGGCGGTAGTCGAGGGCCTTCACCACAGGGTCGCCCGCGATGTCGGCGGCCTCCAGCATGCGGGGCTCGTACACATCGGAGACCGCGACCACCTCCTGGCCCGGCAGCTCCTTGAGCTTCTTCATAAGGTTGCGCGCGCGGGCGCCGGTGCCGACGACGCCAATGCGGATGCGGTCGTTAACGCCGAGGGCAGAGGCGGGCGCCGGCCGCCACCCGACCAGGAACCCCGTCCCGGCACCCAGCGTGGCGCCGAGGAAGCGGCGTCTTCCGGAGGAATGGCTGTTGTCGATCATCATCGTCCTCCTTTGGTGACCAGCCGAGGATTCGAGCCTGCTCGATGATTCGCCCGTCGTGAGGTCCCCACATCGGCGGCGCGTGCGATGTTTGGCGGATGTCGATCCGCCCCACCTCGGCAGTCTCACCTTGTTGACGCACTCGACGTCGAGTGTCCTCGCCATCGAGGCGGCGCTGCTCGGGTGACACTGCACGAAGGCGCAGCCAAGGCGCAGTCGATTCCTCACCACGATCCTAGATCGCAGCCAGTGTCACCGCAATGCAGAAGATACTGTCTACAGATTGACGGTGGAATTGGACGGAAGGGTGTGGTGGCCTGGACGGAATTGAACCGCCGACACGCGGATTTTCAGTCCGCGCTCACGCTGATGCTCAAGATCTGGCCCGGCCGCGAGCGCACGAACACCTCCATGGGGCGG